>JBKJOY010000051.1:0-4549 GCA_046595415.1 Thermomonas sp. | reverse complement strand
CCGGCCAGGTCCATGGACGCGAATTCCATCAGCAGCTTGCTGACCTGCCCGCTGCCCATGCCGGTTTCAGCGTCGCCATTGGCATGCGCCGCCATTGCCGCGATCGAGTTGCCTTGGGTAGTGACTGCTACGTCCGCGCGCACTTTTCCTAGTGCGGTTTTGCCCAATTCCGCCTTGGGCATCAGCTTGCCTAGTGTCATGCCGCGCGCAGTGATCTTGGCCTGGGTGCGGATGGTGCGCTCGCGCGCATCCATGCGGATGGTGGACCGGATATCGCCGCCTGCAACGCCGAAATTGAGTGGATCCAGCCGAAGCACGCCATCGTCGATGCGCAGGCGCGCATCCATGTCGTCGATAGGCAAGGTGATGGTTTTGACCCGGCGCGCTTTAAGTCGCACGTCCGCGTCCATCGCCCGCAGCTTGTCGAGCTTGTAGGGTTCGGAAGGAAACAACTTCGGGCTTGCGGCCTCTTTGGCAGCCTTTGCAGCGAGGGCGGGGTTGGTGGCCTCGTGGCCGCCGGCCTGCGGAGCCTTGCCGATGAAACCGCCCAGGTCGTCGAAGTCCAGGCGCTTGGACACCAGGTTTGCTTTGAAGAACGGGCGTGCACCGCCAACCGTCACCGATGCATCTCCGCCCAAGTCGCTATCTCCGACATTGCCGCTGAAGCCGTCATAACGCCAAGTGCCGTGGGTGGCGTCCTTGATCTCGCGCGTCAGTCGACCGTCCAGCGCGTACGGCGGCGTGTCTGGGGTCGCCACGCCGATCAGGGGATACAGGTCGGCAAGATTGCTACCGGCCAAGGCGAGTTTCAGATTGAAGTCGCGCAAGCGAAGGGGATCAAGCAACTCACCGCGTGCGTGGGCCTTGGTGGGTCCAGCGGTCGCCTTGATGTCGATCCGGTAAGGCCGTGCGGCATCGCGCAACTCCAACGGAGATTCGGCGGTGCCACTCATGCTGAAGGCATTCCCGTTCCAGGTACCGCCACCGTCTACCGCCATGGGTGCTTCGGCATCAGAGGAGCGTTTGGCACCGCTGTCCGCATTGACTCTGATGTCGGTGTGCTTGGCCGGCTCGAAATACGTCACCTGCCCTTGGTGGATGCGCACGTTGCGGAACTCGGGCAGCGTGCTGGTGCCTTCCTTGAACACCCAGTTGGCGGCCCCATCAGGGTTGCGCTGCAAGTGCAGGATCGGCTTGTCGAATGCGATCCTCGGAATTTGCACCACGCCGCGGAACAGCGGCCAGAATCGCAGGTCAAATTCGAGCCTGTCCACGCCTGCCATCTCGGGTTCGCGTGCCTTTGCGGTGTTAGCCATCCGCAGCCCCTCGGCGGTGATGGTGAGGGTGCGGCCAAGATCAACATCGAGGTTGCCATCGATGTGGAATTCGCGGCCGGTCTGCGCGGTGACCCGTCGTTCGATCGGGCGCCTGAACCAGTTCCAATCCCATAACAGCCAGAGCACCACCAGGCCAAGCAAAACCAGCGACAGCAGGCTTGCCCACGGATGCCGTGACAACCAGTTACGGGAAGACTTCAAGTGGGATTCGAGTTCGTTCATGCTTGGACTGTCACCATTTCCCAGTCAAACCAGAGTGAAGTCGTGCAATGCCATTCATGCGTGCATGCGGATCTGGGCGAACACCGCGATGTAGTGGCAGACACTGCCGCCCAGCACGAACATGTGCCACACCGCGTGCGAGTAGCGCATTGACGGACGATGGTAGAACACAGTACCCAGCGTATAAGACGCGCCACCGGCGATCAGCCAGCCCAAGGTCCACTTGTCCAGCGCCGCGAATAGGGGCTTGGCGGCGATCAGGATCAGCCAGCCCATGGCCAGGTAGATCAGCGTGGAAAGTTTCTTGAAGCGTCCGGTGTAGAACAGCTTGAACACCACCCCGACCAGCGCGAGCGCCCAGATCATGGCGAACAGCCACCAGCCGACTGTGCCGCGCAGCCCGATCAGGGTGAACGGCGTGTAGGTGCCGGCGATCAATACATAGATCGCGCAATGGTCGAATACCTTGAGCCGGCCCTTGACCGCAGGATGTCGAGTGGCGTGATACAGGGTCGAGGCGATGTACAGCAGCAGCAGTGCGACGCCGAACACGATGGCCGCGCTCAATTGCCAGCCATCGCCATCGCGCGCCGCAAGCATGACCAGGATCGCGCTGCCGGCCAGCGCGGCGGTCGCGCCCAAGCCATGGGTCAGGGCGTTGGCCAGTTCCTCTCGCGCGTCGTGCAGTCTGTCGGTAGTCATCAGTTGCCGTGATCGAGACTCTTGAGGAACCGGATCAGCCCGTCCATGTAGACCTGCTGGTCGTCGTAAAGCGCCATGTGGCCACCATTGGGAGCTAGCAGGAATTGGCCGTGCGGGAGCAGCGTCGACATGTTTTCCATGAACTTCGGATCCATGGTGTCGTGGCCTGCACCGATCACCAGGGTCGGGACAGTGATGTCCTTCAGGTCATTCGTGCGATCCCAGTTCACCAGGATGCCACTGGCCCCCATTTCGCTCGGTCCCTGCATCGGCACGTAGACCTTCTTGTTGAGCTTGGCGAACGCACGATTCACCGGGTCCGGCCACTGCGCCGCTGGCATGCGCAGGATGTGCTCTTCGTAGAACGGCATCAGCAGCGCTTCGTAGCGCGGGTCGTCGTATTTCTTCGCTGCTTCGAGGGCCAGGATCTCCTTCAACGCCTTCTGATCCATCTTCGGCATCAGCACGTCATGTGCGTAGGCGTTGTAGGCGGGAATGCTGGACACCATGTTGGAGATCACCAAGCACTTGAGGTGCTGCTGGTACTTGAGTGCGTACTCCATCGCCAGGAGGCCGCCCCAGGATTGGCCGAACAGGCAGAAGTTGTCCTTGTCGAGGTGCAGTGCCACGCGTACCTGCTCGACTTCGTCGACGAAACGCTCGATGGTCAGCAGCGGCGCCATGTCCGCGGGCTGGTCGCTGTAAGCGGAGCCAAGTTGGTCGTAGTAGTAGTACTCGATGCCTGCGGCGGGGAAGAAGCTGTCGAAGGCCTCGAACGCTTCGTGGGTCCCGCCGGGCCCACCATGCAAGAGCAGGACTTTCATCTTCGGGTTGTTGCCAACGCGCTTGGTCCAGACCTTGAAATCGCCGGAAGGGGTGTGGATCGGAATCATCTTGACCCCACCGGCGAACACATCGTCGCGGCCGGTGTTATCGAAGTAAGTAGAGGTGCTCGCCGATGAGACAGGCGCTGGCGAGGCCACTGGCGGTGCCGGCGTCGCAGCGTGATCGCAACCTGCCAGCAAGACCAGACCTGTCAAGAGACCCGGAAGCAACTTGCGCATGACGAACTCCACCTTTGGAAGTCGCGAGGATGTCACGACTTTCCGCCGGCAACAATGCAACTGGCGTCTCCGCCCAGTTTGTTGGCTCAGCCCGCGTCGAGCGCGTGCGCATGTTCGCGCGTCGCCATGAAATCCACCCCGGGCGAGCGCTCTTGCGCCAGCTGCAGGTTGACCCGCGTGGGCGCCAGATAGACCAGGTGGCCGGCGCCATCCAACGCCAGGTTCATCGCGTTCTTTTCGCGGAACTCCTCCAGTTTCCTGGCGTCGCCGCACTTGATCCAGCGCGCGGTGCTGACTTGTACCTGTTCGAATGAAGCCTCCACGCCGTACTCGTCCTTGAGCCGGTATGCGACCACTTCGAATTGCAATACGCCGACGGCACCCAGCACCAGATCGTTGCTCATCAGTGGTTTAAAGAACTGGGTCGCGCCTTCTTCCGAGAGTTGTGCCAAGCCCTTCTGCAGCTGCTTCAGCTTGAGCGGATCGCGCAAGCGCGCGCGGCGGAACAGTTCTGGAGCGAAGTTCGGGATGCCGGTGAAGGCGATTTTCTCGCCCTCGGTGAAGGTGTCGCCGATCGAAATGGTGCCGTGGTTGTGGATGCCGATCACATCGCCGGGGAACGCGGTCTCGGCGATCTCCCGATCGGATGCCATGAACGTCAACGCATTGGCGAGTTTGAAGTCCTTGCCGGTGCGTTGATGGAACGTCTTCATCCCCGCGGTGAACTTGCCCGAGCACACGCGCATGAACGCGACCCGGTCGCGATGCATCGGGTCCATGTTCGCCTGAATCTTGAACACGAAGCCGGTGAGCGTGGGTTCTTCTGGCGCGACATCACGGGTCAAGGTCGCGCGCGGTCGCGGTGACGGCGCGTTCTCGACGAAGAAATCCAGCAGCGGCTGCACGCCGAAATTATTGACGCCCGATCCAAAGAACACCGGCGATTGCTTGCCGGCCAGATAGGCATCGCGGTCGAATGGATGGCTGGCGCCCTGCACGAGTTCAAGTTGTTCGCGTACTTCCGCCAGCATGTTGGCGCCGATGCGCGCCTCGACTTGTGGATCGTCGAGCGAGGCGAAGATCGTCGAATCCTGGCGGGTGAAGTTGCGGCCGGATTCGTAGAGATGCACTTCACCGGTGATCAGGTGGACGACGCCCTTCAGACGATTGCCCATGCCGATCGGCCAAGTCACCGGCGCACACTGGATCCCGAGCACCGATTCG
>JBKJOY010000382.1:0-2812 GCA_046595415.1 Thermomonas sp. | reverse complement strand
CCGTGCGGGCGATGCCACCGAGTTCGTGGCGCAGATCCCGCTCATCATCGGATTGACCGCGTGTTCGGCTGGGCAGTCCAATAATTTCCGCTACAAACCTATCCATTATCAAATTCTTGATGCACGCTGACACGCGTGACGTTGGCCGTTTCGAGCAATTGCCGAAATGGCTGAACCTGGTGCCCATGGTGCTGCAATGGATGTGGCTGGGGTTGCGCCATGGCAGTTTCACGTTGCCATCGGCGGTGAACCCGGGCATCACCTCGGGTGGCCTGGTGGGCGAAGGCAAGATGGAATATTTCGCTGCGATGGGCGAGACCGCCCGCGCCGCCACCGCAGCCCACACCGCCATCGTTGCTTCCGAGCCGCGTGACCTGCCGCATCTCCTCGAGCGCGTGCAAGCCGCGGGCTTGGATTTTCCGGTGGTCGCCAAGCCCGATATCGGTTGGTGCGGTTACGGGGTGCGCCTGTTGCATGCGCCGCAGGAACTCGAGGACTACGCCTGTCGATTCCCTGCCGACGCGGATTTCGTGCTCCAACGCTACTTGCCTGACCCGGGCGAGGCTGGACTGTTCTACATGCGACACCCCGATGAGGCATCCGGGCGTTTGATCGGCATCCTCTTGCGTGATTATCCGGTGGTGGTGGGCAATGGCCACGACAGCATCGCCAGCCTGGTGTCGAAAGATGCCCGCATCCGACGCGGCAGCTCGGATCCGATGCATGAGGTCAGCTACGACGGCGAGCGCATTCCTCTTGCGGGCGAACAGGTGCGTCTCTCCACGGTGGCCTCAACCCGAGTGGGCGGGCGTTATCGCGACGGCAGTTTGCTGGCGACGCCGGCGCTGGTGGCCGCGGTGGATGCGATTGCCAAGGACATGGGTGATGCAACCGCCCACCCGTTTCTGGTGGGCCGCTTCGATGTGCGCTATCGGGACGAGCAGTCCCTGCAACGCGGCGAGTTCACGATCATGGAGGTCAATGGCGCCGGTTCGGAAGCAGTACACGCGTGGGATCCCAAGTACCGAATCCGCGACGTGTACCGGATCGTCTTCGCCAAGCAGCGGCAACTTTTCCGGATTGGTGCCGAGCAACGACGGCTGGGGCATCGGCCGATCGGGATCGTGGCATTGGCGCGCCTGTATTGGCGACAGCAGCAATTGATTGCGCGCTATCCACCATCCAACTGATCGACCGACGTTATTGCGGGGGCTGGCTTGGGATGCAACGAACACCACAACAACCAAGGCACGCCCAAGGTCGCAAACGGCAGCAATCCATATAGCGCGCGATAGGCCAGGATCGCAGCCAGCAACCCGGGGCGGGCGTCCGCGGGAACGCTCGCCAGCATCGCTGCTTCGAACACGCCCAGTCCGCCCGGGACATGGCTGAAGACACCGAGCGCTTGCGCAAGGATGCACGTCACCACGAAGACGGGCCAGCTGGCGAATGTCCCCAGTGGCATCAGCACCCACAGGGCCGTCAATGCAGCGGCGGCCTCGAGCAGCGAAACAGGGATGATCGCCGCCACGGCTTGCAGCTGACGCATCGACCAACGCATCGAGTTGGGCATGCTTGTTGCGGCACCGCCCCAGCGACCCAGCATGGCGAGCGCCACCACCAACCCCAGCACCAACCATCCTGCCCAGTGCGACTGCACAGAGGCTGCGCCAATTGCCAGCATGGCGGCCGCGCCGACGAAAACGGCAGCGCCAACTGCCAACAGGATCCCCAGCAACTGAGGCGGCGCCGCGCCATACGCCCTGCGCCGCACCAGCAGGCCGAGCACGACGTGCCAGCCCAGCACGTGCGCCAGCGCATGACTGGCAGCGCCCGTGGCCATGGCTGTGGCGCTGCGAACCTGCACGCCTGGATGAGTGCGCACCGCCCAAGCCTCGATAAGTGCCAGACCCATGAAACTGGCAGCGGTCGCGAGCACGCTCTCCAATACCGCCAAAGCGCCGATCCGCGAGAACGCCACCCGCAGCGCAGGCCAGTCCATCGTGACCGCTTGCCGTTGCAGCTCGAACAGGGTGATCCCGAGAATCGCCACCGGCAGCACGACGGCGCCCGCACGGCGTAGACGTGGCCACACCGTCACGATGCTGGCGTCCCTCGGGTCAATCCCCAGACCACTTGCTCCTGCAAACGAGTGGCCAACGTGCGGCGGCCTGCAAACATCACCGGGCTCAGTGTCGAATGAAAGATCACTTGCAGGTGTGCACCTCGCAAACCAAGGAATATGCGCAGGTGCGGCAGCAGCGACATCTCCCGGTGGTAGGCGTAGAGATCGCGAACGATGCTGTCCGTGGCATCGCGACCATCCACATCAAGCAGGCGCAGCGTGAATCCCTGCACCTCGGTGCCGTTTGCAGCCGACGTCATCAGGACTTCGAACAGACTTGGGCGGAACGGCAGGACTGCACTACCGTCGCTCGACGTGCCTTCGGCAAACAGCACCACCACGCCACCTGAGCCCACCGCATCGGCGAAGCGCGCCGATGCCGCCACTGCCTGACGCGGCCGGCGACTGATATAGACGGTGCGCTGCAGCCCTGCCAACCAACCAAAGATTGGCCATCCTTCGATCTCCTCCTTGGCCACGAAACGCATCGGCCCCAGGCTCCCAAGCACGGGGACGTCGAGGTAGGAAAGATGGTTGCCCACCCACACGATGCTGCGGTCGAATATGGGCTGCCCCAGCACGTCAACCTGGATGCCCAGGATGCGTAGCACCAGCGAATGGATCACGCGCGGCAAGGGGCCCGGCAGACAGTGCTTGCATAGCAAGCGCCACGACGCCTGGGGGATG
>JBKJOY010000017.1:0-10024 GCA_046595415.1 Thermomonas sp. | reverse complement strand
TGGTGCCGACGCTGACCGAGTCGAACACCGCATCGACTGCCACGCCGGCAAGTTTGGCGCGTTCATGCAATGGCACGCCGAGCTTGTCGTAGGTATCCAGCAGTTCCTGGGGGACGTCAGCCAGCGTCGCGTATTTGGCTTTCGGCGCGCTGTAATAGCTCAGTGCCTGCAGGTCGATCGGGGCGATCCTGAGCTTTGCCCAGTTCGGCATCGGCATCGTCAAGAAATGCTTGTAGGCGGCCAGCCGCCAGTCCGTCATCCATTCCGGCTCCTCCTTGATCGCCGACAACGCGCGGATGATGTCTTCCGACAACCCCGGCGGCAGCGAATCGGACTCGATGTCGGTAATGAAGCCGGCGTCGTACTTGCGGCCCAATTGGGCGTGGATCTGTGCGTTTTCGTTATTCATGGGGATGACCTCAAGCCGTCGCCAATTGCACGGCTATGCGGCGGGGCGGGATGGCGGGTGGCGGCACCAGCATTTGCGCCAGGCTTACGCCGCGCAGCGCATCGGCGACCACGTCATTGATCCTTCGCCAGTTGGCACGCACGCCACAGCTGTCCTCGATCCCGCACTGGCCGGCGTGGACGCTGCATTCAGTCATGCCCAGTGGGCCTTCCATCGCTTCAACGATGTCGACAAGGGTAATGGTCGCCGCATCACGGGCCAGCCGATAGCCGCCATTGGCGCCACGAAACCCTTCCACCAGCCCGGCCTGGGCCAGTGGTTTCAGGACCTTGGCCACGGTGGGCGCCTCCAGCCCGGCTTGTTCCGCCAGCTCCGGCGCGCTGAGCACGGCGTCTGGCTGCGCGGCGAGCGCCGTCAGGACCACGGTGGCGTAATCGGTGAGCTTGGTAACGCGCAGCATGGTCAAACCTTGGGGATACTTGAAAGCGTACCGGAATTGTACGGTTTCCAGACAGCGCAGCCAAGTTGCCCCATTGCCGCCGTGGCGTGATCGGCATCGGTCAGTGACAATGGCCAACCACTATTACCCGACTTCCTGACCTTCATGCCGAAGAAAATCGCCACTCGCAAATCCGCCATCCACGGCAACGGCATGTTTGCCGTCGAAGCCCTCGCCAAGGGCGAGCGCCTGATCGAATACAAGGGGACGCGCCGGACCCATGAGGAGGTCGATGCCGGTGACAGCGGCGACGTCGACAGTGGCCACACTTTCCTTTTCACCCTCAACGAGGTCTGGGTGATCGATGCCAACTTCAAGGGCAACGATGCACGCTGGATCAACCACAGCTGCGCGCCGAACTGCGAAGCCGTGCTGGAGGAAAGCGAGGACGACCCGGAACTGTCCAAAGTCTTCATCGAGGCCACGCGCGCGATCAAGCCGGGCGAGGAACTGACGTATGACTACGGCATCACCCTGGCCGAGCGCCACACGCCGCGCCTGAAGAAGATCTGGGCCTGTCATTGCGGGGCGAAGACATGCACCGGCACGATGCTGCGGCCGAAGCGTTGAACAGTGGCGGGCGTGACTGGCTGACCTGATCCCGGAACAGGAAGTTGCGCGATGCCGCAACCGTGCCGAAGGTTTACATGACCTACGCCAGTTAGCTGCAGCAGCGGCCGCCGCTAGAGTTGTGGCACGTGCAGCCACGATGCTGCGAGAGCTGAAGACCTGCGATGCGCCATATTCAACCCCGAGCCTCCCTGCTGTGCATGGCCCTGTTGGCGGCATTGTCGTCGCCTGCGTTCGCTCAGGCAGACGTTGTGCCTGTCAAGGTGGATGGCGTCATCGACCCGGCCGAATGGCAGGGTGCGCAACACATCACCGATTTCAAGATGGTCCAGCCGTTCACCCAGGCGGTGGCCACCCAGCCCACCGAAGCCTGGGTCCGGGCCACCCCGGAAGGCCTGGCGGTCGCCTTCCGCAACAAAAAGGTCGCCGGGGTCGAAACGCCGCGCCAGCGCAGCCGACTGGATGAGAACGTCAACATCGATCGGGTCAACCTGATGGTCGACTTCGATGGCGATAGCCACGCCGGGTATAACTTCACGTTGACCGCCAGCGACGGCATCCAGGACTCCACGATTACCAGTGGCGGCAACTTCAGCAGCGATTGGGACGGCAGTTGGCAGCACGCGGTGGTTGATGGTGGCGGTGAATGGACGGCCGAAATGCTGATCCCCTGGTACACCGCGACGATGCAGAAGGCGCGCGGCGACAAGCGCACGATTGGTGTGTACCTGGATCGCGTTGTGGGCAGCATCAACCAGCGCATGGCGTCGCCGGCGATCAGCTTCGAGCGGCCGCAGTTCCTCAACCAATTCCAGAAGATCGAGATCCCGGCGTATTCGCAATCGCTACTGGCGATCACCCCGTATGTCGTGGGCGTGCAGGACCTGGTCAACAAGGACCACGCGTTCGATGCGGGCGTGGATGTGTTCTGGAAGCCCAGTGGCCAGTTCCAATTGACCGCAACGATCAAGCCTGATTTCGGCCAGGTCGAGAGCGATTCGCTGGTGGTGAACTTCGACGCGCAGGAGACGTTCTTCAGCGACAAGCGTCCGTTCTTCACTGAAAACCAGGGCTTCTTCGATTTTGGCCTGGTGCTGGACAACAGCCAGCTGCTCTATACCCGTCGCATCGGTTCACGTGCCGACGATGGCGGCGGGCCGGCCGACATCCTCGGCGCTGTCAAGTTCAATGGCAGCATCGGTGGCACCCAGTACGGCGCGTTCTTTGCCGATGAGCGTGGCGATGCCGGCCGCCGTTTCAGTGCGCTTCGCGTGCAGCGTTCATTCGGTACGCAGACCCTGGGCGCGATGTGGACCAATGTGGATCGTCCGTTCCTGGATCGGAGTGCGAACGTGCTGGGCTTCGACCACCGCTGGCAGCCAGACCCCAGCCTGACCGTGGCCTCAACCTTGGTGGGTAGTGATATCGACGTGGCCGGCCAGCACACCCGTGACTTCGGTTTCACCACGCTGGCCCAGAAGACACTCGACAAGGGTTGGAGCCTGACCGGCCTGCTGATCCACTACGGCAAGGACTTCGAAGTCAACGATGCCGGTTACCTGGGCCGCAATGATCTCAATTACGGGCAGTTCGAAGTCAGCAAGCGCATCACAGCATTGCCGGAGAGTTCAGTCTATTCATCGCACAACATCCGTGGGCGCATCGAAGGCCTGCAGAACAACGAAGGCCTTTGGCTGCAGCGCCAGGTTCGGTTCAACGGCAACAGCCAGCGCAAGGACGGCGGCAACCTCAACTGGAACCTGCAGTTGCGCGGGCCTGCCTACGACGACCTGATCACACGCGGCAATGGGCCGATGCATGTCCGCTATGGCATGAACGCCCATGTCTACCGGGGCTTCCCGCGCCGCGGTGACTGGCAATTCGGGATTGATGCGGGCCTCGGGGTTGCCAGTGGGCTGCGCAGCGACAAGCCCGTGTCCTGGAGCGCGTCGTTCGACGCCACCCGCTATTTCAGCGACGCACTGAACCTGGAACTGTGGGTCGGCCACGTGATGGACCAGGAGCAATTGATCTGGCAGCACGACAACCTGGTCAGTGGTTTCCACATGAACCGCTACGACTTCAATGCCAGCCTGAACTGGAATATCGGCTCCAGGCAGGAATTGCGGATCAAGCTGGAGGCCCTTGGCTTCGATGCGGATGATCCGCGCCCATGGCGGATCGCAGCAGACGGGCGTGCGGTTGCCAGCACTGATGTGGTCAGTCCTTTCAGCCTGCGCAACCTGGGCTTCCAGGTACGTTACCGTTACGAGCTGGCGCCGCTGTCAAACCTCTATGTGGTGTATGGCCGCGGTGGTTTCATGTACGACGACTACGCTTCGGGTGCGTTCAACCAGCTCGGCGATGCGTTCTCACTGCGTGACGACGAGCAACTACTGGTCAAGCTCGCCTATCGCTTCGAACTCTAGGACACGGCCGCTGTTCGAAGGGTTCAGCGCAACAATGGATGGCGACTTGCATGGATGGCGTGGTCACTCCTCGCCATCGTGCGGCCAGCTGATCCCGAGTTCGCCCACGATCAGGTCGTTGCCCATCGTCGGGTAGCGTCTGTCGTCGCTGCGGAAACTGCTATCGCCTTCCGGCACGTGGGCTGCGCCTGCATCCTTGCGCGTCACCAATGACACGCGGTGGAAGGTCGCGGCATCAACCGCGTTCGCCAGCTTGCCGCCATGCCAGTCCTGGACGCCGCCGCCGTAGTCCCAGCCCAAGCCATAGAAGCTCACCGGCGCGCCATTGAGCGCGACCAGTTCAGCCAACGTCATGCCGGGGCGCAGGCCATTTGCATCGTGCCATTGCGATGCCGGGTCGGAAACGCGCAATTCGGTGATCGGTGCATCCGGATTGTCGGCGTCCTGCACCAGTTCAAGCCGTTTTCTCGGATCTTTCGCGAACACCACCAATACCGGGTAACGGCCATCGCCCTCTGCGCCATCGAACGTCTCTACCGTCACGTTGGCTTTGCCGAAGCGCGTTTCCAGCTGCAGTCGCGTGGTCGATGATCCCAACGTGCCAGTGAGCACCCAGTCTTCAGCGTCTTCGACAGGTGCAGCAGTGATTTCGCTGTTAGCAGGTGGCTCTGTGGATGTCACCGGTTCGGTTGGAGTTGAGGGGGGCGGTTGCGCAGGCACAGCGACAGGTGGCGCCGCTGCGGGCGGTCTGCGCTGGCAGGCGGTGAGGCCCACGAGCAGGCAAGCCGCGAGGAACAAAACCGGACGCACTGATTTCGTCGGCATGGCGCGTGTACTTCGAAATTATGGATGGATCAGGATTCCGGCGGCGGAGGCGTCGGCTGGACCTGCAATTCCTGGGGGTCGGCCGGCGGGTGTGCCGGCATGACCGGCATCGTATCCGCTGGCGGCTTGCCTAGACGCCGTTCGAGCGTGACGTCTGGCGGAGACGTGGGCAACGTTGGATCGGCATCGATTGGGTTGTCGACCGCGAGCTCCGGCACTTCGTTGTCGGTCCCCGGGTTTTCAGCCGGTGCTGGCACGACGGATGGTGTGCCAGGGTTGGGCATGCCGGTGACGGAGCCGGCCGCGGCATCAGGCTGGGGCAAGCTTTCGTCAGCGGCGGAAGATGATGCTGTGGCGCTCTTGTCCTTGCCGCACGCCGCGAGCAGCAGACAGGCCAACAGGATGCTTGCAGGATAATGAAGTCGCATGTTCAGTCCATTTTGAGAGTGATGACGCCGGCATCGATATCGACGCGTTCAATCCGCTTTGATGCGATGCGGGCGAAGGTGCTGTCATCCAGCCGATACACCGGTTCCTGGCGTGCATAGTCGAGCAGCCAGCTGTTAAGCATGGCACGTGCTGTGCCGCTCATCACGCCGCCGAGCGCGGGGACGTTGACATCGATGATCTCGGGATCGTCCATGTGCAAACCATGCGTGCCAGCATCGAAGCGCAAGCCACTTTCGACGACCACATGCCCCGATGGAGCCCGGTTGCCGGCGCCCATGCCGGCGATACCCATGTCGAACTCCAGGTGCAAGCGCCCACCACCCGGCAGGCTGAGCCGCGGGTTGAACAGGCTGATTGCTACCAACCCGCCCAGCTTGCGGTAGTCACGCGGGAACTTGCGATCCAATTGCGCTTGCAACTGCGGCTCGGTGAAGTGGAGGTCGCGGCCCAGCAACACGGAGGTGCCAAGGCTTGAGCAGGCGGCCAGCACGCCGACACACAACAGGATGAAAACCAGGCCAATGCGGCGCATCAGGCAAACCTGCAAATATTCGTAGTGGCACACCTTAGCGCTTCGTGCTGAATCCCGGGTTATCAGTCCTCCTCATGGCGTGGTTTGTATGCATCCACCAATTTTTGCTGGACCTGCGCCGGCACCGGTTCGTAGTGGCTGAAATCCAGTGCATAGCGGCCGCGCCCTGCGGTCACCGATTTCAGTTCCGCCGCATAGCCTTCCAGCTCCGACAACGGCACCTGCGCCTTGACCACGATGTCGCCGTTGCGCGCGGAATCCGTGCCGCTGATCCGCGCACGCTTGGATGCGAGGCCGCCGCTGATGTCGCCCATATGCTGTTCGGGTGCGGTGACTTCCAGGTCGGTGATCGGTTCCAGCACTTGCGGGTGCGCTTTGCCGATCGCATCCAGGAACGCGCGCTTGCCTGCGGCAACAAATGCAATTTCCTTGGAGTCCACCGGATGGTGCTTGCCGTCATGCACGATGACCCGCACGTCCTGCATCGGATAGCCCGCCAGCGCGCCACCCGCCAGTACCTGGCGCACGCCTTTTTCCACTGCCGGCAGGAACTGGCCGGGGATCGTGCCGCCCTTGACCTCGTCCACGAACTCGAAGCCACTACCGCGCGGCAGCGGCTCGATCCGCAGGAAGACTTCGCCGAACTGACCCGCGCCACCGGTCTGTTTCTTGTGGCGGTAATGGCCTTCGGCGCTGGACGACACCGTTTCGCGATAGGCGATGCGTGGCGGATGCGTGTGCACTTCGACGCTGTATTTGTCCTTGAGCCGTTGCAGCATCACCCGCAGGTGCAGGTCGGAAAGCCCACGCACCACGGTCTCGTTGGTCTCGACGTTGTGTTCGACGCGGAAGGCCGGATCCTCCTCGGCCAACTTGTGCAGGGCGATGGCGAGTTTCTGTTCCTGGCCCTTGCTCGCGGCATCCACCGCAAGCCCGAACATCGGGTTCGGGAACGCCATGGGCGCCAGATGGATCTGGTCCTCGTCGTGGCTGTCATGCAGCACCGCGTCGAAATGCAGGTCGTCGATCTTGGAAACGGCGGCGATGTCACCGGGAATGGCCTGCGCGACTTCCACATGCTCCTTGCCCTTCAGCTTGAACAGATGCGCGACCTTGAATGGCTTCTTGCCATCGTCAACGAAGAGCTGCGTGTCTTTCCTCACCGTACCTTGGTAAACCCGAAACACACCGAGCTTGCCCACGAAGGGGTCATTGGTGATCTTGAACACGTCGGCAATCACATGCGCGTCCGCATCCGGCGTGGCGGTGATCGGCTGCGCATCGGCGCCGACGCCTTTCATGAAGGGTGGTGGATTGGCTTCGCCGGGATGCGGAAACAGGGTTTCGGCCACATCGAGCAACTCGCGCACGCCGGCGCCGCTGCGCGCGGAGACGAAACACACCGGGACCAGGTGGCCCTCGCGCAGGCATTGTTCGAAGGCATCGTGCAGTTCCTGGCCCTGCAGCCCGGCCTCGCCCAGCTCCAGGTAATGGTCCATGACGGATTCGTTGATCTCGACCACCTGGTCGATGATCTTCTGGTGCCAGTCGCCGACCGGGCCGAGGTCGCTGTGCCCGCTGGCCTGGGTGAAGCAATTGACGACGCGCTTGCCGCCTTCGGCGGGCAGGTTGAGCGGCAGCACTTCGTTGCCGAAGGTCTCGCGCAGGCTGTCCAGCAGCTTGCCGAGCCGTGCGCCGGGATGGTCGATCTTGTTGACGACAAGTACGCGGCACAGCTTGCGCGCCTTGGCGTGTTCCATCATTCGCAAGGTGCCGTGGTCGATGCCGTGGTCAGCGTCGACGACGATCGCGACGGTTTCAACCGCAGCGAGCGCAGACAGGGTTGGGCCGCGGAAATCGGGGTAGCCGGGCGTGTCGATCAGGTTGAGGTGGACTAGCTGTTTACCAGCGGGGGCATGATCGATGCTGGCGATCGCGGCGTCGATGGAATGGCCGCGGTCTTTTTCGATCGGATCGAAGTCGGACACCGTGTTGCCGCGTTCGATGCTGCCTGCCGCCTGGATTGCGCCGCCGGCATGCAGCAGGGCTTCGAACAGGGTGGTCTTGCCGGCGCCAGGGTGACCTGCGAGGGCCACGTTGCGAATTTGCTGAGTGCTGTAGGACATGAGCCCGAATCTCCTCTGTGCGCGGAGCATGCTCGTCAAGAGCGGGCGTCATGGCTGTCCGCGCTTCGCGCCGATGCGTGGGGCGCTCGGCGGGCGGTCATGGCGAGTCATGACGATAGCGCGCGGGCGAATGCAGCGTCCCGTTGCAGCGCAGCAAAAGCACATCGAACTAACACGAGAGCACCCAAGCTAAGGGTCTGCAATCCCCAACTTGGAGCAAATACATGGGCATTTCCCGCCACGCCACCGCGCATTGGTCCGGTGATCTCAAATCCGGCAGCGGTACCATTTCGACCCCGCAAAGCGATCTGATGCAGGACACCGCATACGGCTTCAATACCCGCTTCGGCGACAAGAAAGGTACCAGCCCGGAAGAACTCATCGCGGCCGCACATGCAAGTTGCTTCACCATGGCGCTGTCCAATGCGCTTGCGCAGGCGGGGTTCGTGGCCGATGCGGTCGACACGCGCGCCGAGGTGGACCTTTCGATGGAAGGCGGCCCGAATCTCAGCGCGATCCGCCTGATCACCAAAGCCAAGGTGCCCGGTATCGAGAAAGACAAATTCCTCGAGATTGCGGAAGATGCCAAGGTCAACTGCCCGGTGTCGAAGGCGCTGAGTGCCGTGCCGATTTCGCTGGAGGCGGAATTACTGGCTTGACCGTCACCTCTTGAGACATCGTTGCGTTGCCGGGAGTGACGGTGGACGGCATGGCATAGTGAGGATTCCAGTCCTGCTGAGCCATGCCATGTCCATGCCGCGTTCGTTGTTGCGTAGTGGTGTCCTGTCTTGCTGCATATTCGCCGCGCTCGCTGCCGGCGGTATGGGCATGCCTGCTTATGCCGCCGATGTGCAATTGCTGACTGCCGCGCATATCCATACCTCTGATCCGCAGCATCCGACCGCAACCGCGATGGCATGGGATACGTCCGGTCGCGTGATCGCGGTCGGCGCGGCGAAAGACCTGGCAGCGCGCTATCCGGATGCGCGGCGCATCGATGCCGGCGACGCCACCGTGATTCCCGGCCTCATCGATGCGCACGGCCACATGATGGAGCTGGGGTTGGCGTTGATGCGGGCCAATCTAGTCGGTGCGGCCAGCAAGCCCGACGTGATGACTCGCCTGCATGATTTCGAAAAGACGCTGGCGCCTGGTGACTGGTTGCTTGGCGGCGGCTGGGACCAGAACGATTGGCCAGACACCGCCTTCCCGACGGCAGCGGATCTGGACGCGGTGTTTCCTGGTCGTCCGGTCTGGCTGGAACGTGTCGATGGCCACGCGGGCTGGGCAAACTCTGCTGCGTTGCATGCATTGGCGGCATCGCCAGCAGGCAGGGTGATGCTTGAGTCCGGGAAGATCGAAGGCGGCAAGGTGATGGCCGGCGCCGATGGCAAGCCCAGCGGCATCCTGATCGACGGCGCGATGGAGCCGATGAAGCTGGTACTGCCGGCGATCGATGACGCGCATGCGGCGGAAGCGCTCAGTCGCGCACTGGCATTGCTGGCCAGCGACGGCCTCACTGGTGTGCACGACATGGGCGTATCGCGAGAAATGCTCGCCTTGTACAAGCAGTTTGCAGACAGCGGTCGCCTGTCATTGCGCGTCGATGCGTATGCCGATGGAAACAAGGAGGCGTTGGCCGACTTGTGCAAAGACGGTTTGTACACGCATACGGGCGGTCGCCTGGAAATGCATGGCGTCAAGTTGTACATCGATGGCGCACTTGGAAGCCGTGGCGCGGCGTTGCTGGCCGATTACAGTGATGATCCCGGCAATACCGGCCTGCTGGTGACCGCGCCTGATGCCTACGAAGTCGCCGTGCGCAAGGCCAAGAGTTGCGGGGTGCAGGTGGCAACGCATGCCATCGGTGATCGCGGCAATCGCTTGGTGCTGGATACTTACGAACGCATCCTTGGCGCCGATGCGAAAGCCGATCATCGCTGGCGTGTCGAGCACGCGCAGATCCTGTCGCCCGCGGATCTTGGCCGCTTCGCCAAACTCGGCGTGATTGCATCGATGCAGCCGACCCACGCGACGTCGGACATGCCATGGGCGAAAGAGCGCTTGGGCGAAAAGCGACTGACCGGCGCATATGCCTGGCGCAGCCTGCTCGACACCGGCGCGCACCTTGCGTTCGGTTCCGACTTTCCGGTGGAGTCGCCTGATCCGCGTCTCGGCCTGTAT
>JBKJOY010000386.1:0-6808 GCA_046595415.1 Thermomonas sp. | reverse complement strand
CGACCTTCCTGGTGTTCAGCGACTACGCGCGCAACGCCGTACGCATGAGCGCGCTGATGGGCGCGCAGGCGATCCATGTCTACACGCATGACTCGATCGGGCTCGGCGAAGACGGCCCGACCCACCAGCCGATCGAGCATCTCGCATCGCTGCGCTACATCCCCGCCAACGACGTCTGGCGTCCGTGCGATGCGGTGGAATCCGCGGTGTGCTGGAAAGCGGCGATCGACCGTCGCGATGGCCCCAGCTGCCTGATCTTCAGCCGGCAGAACTTGCCGCATCAGGCGCGCGATGCCGCGCAGTTGGCGGATGTGGCGCGTGGCGGTTACGTGCTCAAGGACAGCGTCGGCGCGCCCGAGCTGATCCTGATCGCGACGGGTTCCGAAGTGGGCCTGGCGATGGATGCGGCCGCACAACTGGGCGATGGCGTACGCGTGGTGTCGATGCCATCGAACAATGTGTTCGAGCGTCAGGACGCCGATTACCGCGAATCCGTATTACCGGATGCCTGTCGCAAACGCGTGGCCATCGAAGCCGGTGTCAGTGATTTCTGGCGCAAGTACGTGGGCCTGGACGGCGCGGTAGTCGGCATCGATACCTACGGTGCATCGGCACCGATCGAAGCGCTGATGCCGCATTTCGGATTCACCGTCGAACATGTGGTTGAAGTGGCCAACGCACTGCACTGACCGGCCAGCGAGCTGCAACTGGAAACGGCGCCGACATGGCGCCGTTTTCGGCAGTGAAAGGCTGGCGCGATGTCAGCGATGCAGATGGATGCGGATACGCGTGGGCGTCTCGAACGCCACCTTCCAGCCAAGCCGTTCTGCAAGCCGTTCGAGCAGGGCGGAACCACGGCCGACGTCGCTGCGCGTGCCGTCGCTATCGGATCCGCTGTCCTGAGGGTGCTTTTCAATCACGATTGCGTGGTCATCCAGCCGCAGGTGGATATCTTCATCCGGTGGCTGCTGGGCGACCTTGCGCAGCAGGCCGGAGACCAGCAACAACGCCTCGCGCCGGGGGATCAACACGCTGCCGCTGGCGTCGATCTGGACCCGCGTCGCGTTGTCCGGCAATGCGATCAACGCGGCTTCACCGAGGAAGTCATGCGCATCCAGCGATTCGGGTTGCAAGGCGCTGCGCCGCGCGACGCCGAGCAATGCTTCCATCAAGTTGCCCATGTCGCGCACACCACGCTCCAGTCTTCGCAACCGCGACCGATGCGCGGGATCATCCCCGGCGTCATCCAGCATCACCTCGGTGACGCCCTGCACCACGGTCAGCGGCGTGCGCAGTTCGTGGCTGGCGTCGGCGAAAAACGCCTGTTCGCGCACATCGGCGTCCACCAGCCGAGCCTGGTACGCATCGATCGCGCTGGCTAAACGCCCAAGTTCGTCCGGGCTGGTGTAAGCCGCCAGTTGGGTGGTTTGTGGCTGCACAGGCAGCGCATCGACTTCATCCACCAGCGCGCGGACCGGCCGCAATGACAACCCAGAGAACCACCAACCGAGCGCGCCGGCCAGTGCCGTGCCCAACACCACCATGCCGGCCAGGAACCAGTTGAGCTGAGCCTCCAGCGGCTCGATGTCGCTCAGGTCAATCACGAACACCAACCGCCCGGCGCTGGTATCGAACACACCGACATGGCTGCCGTCCTCGCCTGCGTCCTCATACACCCCAAGCGGTAATCCCTTGTATCCAGCCGGAGTCTCCGTGGCCCCTTCGACATAACCACGCAGGCGGTGCGTTTTCGGCAATTCCACCACCAGGTGGTTGGACAGGCGGAGGCTGTAGTCGTCGGCTTGGCCTTGCAGGATCTCCGCCGCAAGCGCGTGCTCGTAGACCTCGGTGACCTTCACAACGGCCAGCGCGAACACCACGCTGAGCAGGAACCCAAGCAGGGTGGATGCCAGCGTCACTCGACGCCTCAACGGCATTGGTCTTTGCGATGTCGTCATCACGGCCGTTCCACCAGCCGATAACCGATGCCGCGCACGGATTGGATCATTGCGTGCGCGAACGGCCGGTCGAGCAATGCACGCAGTTCATAGACTTGGGTGTGCAGTGCCGCGATATCGCCGCCACCTTCCCCCCACGCGGCCTGCAGCAGGCGTTGGTGCGACGTGACTTTCGGCGCGTCGCCGAGCAGCGTGGCCAGGATGCTGCCCTGCAGACGCGTCAAGGCCATCGTCCGGCCTTCGCGACTTGCCAGCATGGTCGAAGGGTCGTAGCCAAGGCCACCATGCACCAGCGTCGTTGTGGTCCGTTGCACGCGCCGATGCAGGGCGCGGATGCGGGCCTCGAGTTCGTGCATCGCGAACGGCTTCACCATGTAGTCGTCGGCGCCCTCGCCGAAGCCACGCACTTTGTCTTCCAGGGTGTCGCGCGCGGTCAGCATCAACACGGACACACCGTGGCCTGCGGCACGCAATTGCCGGCACAGGTCCAGCCCATCCAGCCGCGGCAGGCCGAGGTCGAGCACGATCACGTCGAAGCCGCCACCCAGCGAGCGTGCCAAACCGGATGCGCCATCCGCACAGTGATCCACCACATGCCCGCGGCGCTCCAGGAAGTCCCAGATGTTGGCGGCGATGTCGTGCTGGTCCTCGATGACCAGGACCCGCAGCCCGCCGGTGTTGTCGATGGCCATCACTAGCTCCGTAGGCGGCAGACAGGTTGCCATGCATCAGGGTCGGGCGTTGATCGTGCAGTCGGGTGACGTTTTGCGCTTAACGGTTGGCTGAGATTGGACCAAGCACCCTTTACGTGCAGGCAGTTATCCTGTGTTTTGCCGGATGTGCCGGCAGGAGCTCGTCTTGATCCAATCGCCGTTGCTATCGCGCTTCCGGCCGCTGCTTTGGCTGGGTCTCTGCTTCCTGTCCATTTCAACCCTGACCCGGCTGGCTTTGCTGATTGCGACTGGCAGCGGCGTGCCGGCATCACCGGGTTACTGGCTGTATGCGTTCGCGGTGGGACTGGGCTACGACCTGTTGGCGTTCGTGTATTTCGCGTGGCCCCTGGTGCTGTTGTTGTGGCTGCTGCCAAAGCGCTGGCTGGCCAAGCGGGCGGGCACTGCACTGGTGGGTGGGTTGAGTCTGGTGCTGCTCTTCGTATTGCTGTTCGTGGCGGTATCGGAATGGACATTCTGGGAAGAATTCCAGGCGCGCTTCAACTTCATCGCCGTCGATTACCTGGTCTACACGACCGAGGTCATCGGCAATATCCGCGAGTCCTATCCGATCGGCTGGATCTTCTCGGGGCTGGCGGTGGTGGGGCTTGCCGTATTCATGGCGACACGGCGTTGGCGGCTGGTACGCGATGACAGCGCCCGGTTTGGCGCACGCACGTTGGTCGTTGCCGCTTGGCTTGCCATCACGGTACTTGGCACCTGGCTGGTCACCGGCGAAATGAAGGATCGCACCGAAAACACCTACGTCAATGAACTCGCCGGCAACGGCATGTATCAGTTTTTCGCGGCCTATCGCAGCGCCTCGCTGGACTACGACCGCTATTACCGCACCCTGCCGATCGACGACGCCTTCGCCCAGGTGCGCAAGCAGTTGTCGACCCCGGACGCCACGTTCACCGGGCCGACCGGGATCGACCGCCACATCCACAATGCGGCGCCCGAGCGTCGCCTCAATGTCGTGCTGATCAGTGTCGAAAGCCTCTCCGCGGAGTATTCCGGGACCTATGGGCGTGAGCCCAGCCTGACGCCTCAACTGGATGCGCTGACCAAGCACAGCCTGCTGTTCACCGATCTATACGCGACTGGCACGCGCACCGTGCGCGGCCTTGAAGCGCTCGCGTTGTCGGTGCCGCCCACGCCCGGTGAATCCATCGTCAAGCGCGAACACAACGAGGGCTTGTTCAGCCTGGCCACGGTGTTCAACGGCAAGGGCTATCAGTCGATGTTCCTCTACGGCGGATATGGCGCGTTCGACAACATGAACCAGTTCTTCGGCAGCAACGGTTACAGCGTGCACGACCGCGAGGAAATCCCGGAAACCGAGATCCATCACGCCAATATCTGGGGTGTCGCCGACGAAGACCTGTACACGATGTCGATGCGCCAGTTCGATCAAGCGCATGCGGCCGGCAAGCCGTTCTTCGCCCACGTCATGACGACGTCGAACCATCGCCCTTACACGTTCCCGGCCAATCGCGGACCATGGCCGCAAGGCAAGCGCGAGAGTGCCGTTGCTTACACCGACTGGGCCATCGGCGATTTCCTGCGCCGCGCGCGCACGCACCCGTGGTTCGCCGACACCATCTTCGTGATCACCGCAGATCACTGCGCGTCCAGCGCAGGCAAGGCAGCGTTGCCGGTGTTCCGCTATCGCATTCCGATGTGGGTGTACGCGCCGGGACATGTCGCGCCCGCGCGTTTCACCGAGATGATCGGCCAGGTCGACATCGGGCCGACCCTGCTGGGCCTGCTGGGCATGGATTACGACAGCCAGTTCTACGGCGTCGATGTGTTCCAGCGCCCAGCGGACAGCGCCCGGGCCTTCATCGGCACCTACCAACTGCTGGGCTACCTGCGTCATGGGAAGTTGGTCCAGCTGTCGCCGCATCGCAAGGTTGAAACCGTTCGCCCGACCCTGGACAACGACCTGCCGCAGCCCGTGGTTGCCGCTGACCCGCAGCTCACCCTTGAAGCAGTCAGCAACTACCAGACGGCGGCGTACCGCTTCGAACATGGCTTGATGAAGGCGACCAAATGACACCAGGCGCCGCAACCGATACGGCGGGCAGCGCAGGCAGTGGCAAACGTCCTGACGCCGTCGAACAGGCCTTCGCCAAGGTGCCGCAGGTCACCCTAATATTCTGGCTGATCAAGATCGCGGCAACGACGCTTGGTGAAACCGGCGGCGATGCGGTGACGATGTCATGGCTGGGCGAAACCACCGCCAACGCCAATGGCAATGGCTATCTGATCGGGACAGCGCTGTTCGCGGTGATCTTCGCGGCTACGGTGTATGCACAGATCCGCGCACGCCAGTTCCATCCGTTCCTGTACTGGACCACCATTATCGCCAGCACCACGGTGGGCACGACGCTGGCGGATTTCGCGGATCGCTCGCTTGGCATTGGCTATGCCGGTGGTTCCAGTTTGCTGCTGGCATTGCTGCTGGCGTCGTTGTTCACGTGGCACCGCACCTTGGGTTCGATCGCGGTGGACACAGTCGCTACGCCCAAGGCCGAGATGTTCTATTGGCTGACGATCATGTTTTCGCAGACGCTCGGCACCGCGCTGGGCGATTGGGTCGCCGACACCCAAGGGCTTGGCTATGTGGGCGGCATGGTCATTTTCGGCGCCCTGCTGGCACTGGTTGCGATGCTGTATTTCTCGCGCCGCGTCTCGCATACGTTGTTGTTCTGGGCGGCCTTCATCATGACCCGGCCGCTGGGCGCGGTGCTGGGGGATTTCCTCGACAAGCCGCTGGCCAAGGGCGGCCTCGCGTTGGACCGCTACTCCGCATCGGCGGTGCTGCTGGTAGCGATCATCGGCATGATCCTGGTGTTCAAGCAGCGGCCTGCAGAACGCGCGCACTGATGGTTGGTGAAACGCAGCCGCTGCAACCGTTGCGCTACGCTGGCCTGCGACGTACGCAAGGGAGTAGGTGATGGCCGACCAAGGCTGGTTCCAATGGGCATTGCTGTCTGCGGTGTTCGCCGCGATGACCGCGATCTTCGCGAAGATCGGGCTGGATCATGTCGATGCCGATTTAGCCACCTTGGTGCGTACCGGCGTCATCATCCTGGTGCTGAGCGTGTTCGTGCTGGCGACAGGCAAGTGGAGCAATCCCTTCGCACTGGATCGGCATACCTGGACATTCCTCGTGTTGTCCGGACTGGCCACCGGCGCATCCTGGGTCTGCTATTTCCGCGCGCTCAAGTTGGGCGAAGCCTCCAAGGTGGCACCGGTCGACAAGCTCAGCCTGCTGCTGGTCGCGGTATTCGCATACGCGTTCCTGCACGAACGTCCGTCAGCGCGCGAGTGGTTCGGCATCGCGATGGTCGGGTTGGGCGTGCTGGTACTGGGGTTCAAGCGCTGAGTGCGAGGCCTCAATAATGACGCGCTCAACAATGACGCGCTGATCAGGGTCATGCCCCAATCGGACAGGATCGAAACATCGCGACCTGCCGTGATCGATTGACCAGGCGGAAAAATTTTCTAGCTGAAATCTGATTCAGCAACACATGGCTGATGCCGTGACGCTGCCGTCGATTTGACAATGTCGATTACAGGTGTAATCTACGGAAAAGATTACGGATGTAAACGATGCAGATCAGTGAAGCCGAATCAGTGGTGATGGACGTGCTCTGGCAGCAGCAGCCCTGCGCCGCGGAGGATGTGGTCGCGGCTTTGGCGAAGACGCAGGATTGGCAGGAAGCCACGATCAAGACGCTGCTCAATCGCTTGCTGAAAAAGGGCGCGATTACTGCAGCGAAGGACGGTCGTCGTTACCTGTACTCCGCGACTGTGCAGCGTGGTGACTGGGTGCTTGGCGAAAGCCAGGGCCTGCTCGAACGGCTGTTCGACGGTCGGGTCGCGCCGCTGGTGGCGCACTTCAGCGAACATCGCAAATTGAGCCGCAAGGACATCGCGGAATTGCGCGCGTTGCTCGATGGCATTGATGGAAAGGGAGCCACGAAATGACGCCCGTCGAGATGGGGTCCGCCGTCACTCATGCGTTGCTGGAAACCACGATGGCCAGCACGGCCGCACTGCTGTTGGTCTTGCTGGTGAGGCGCTGCCTGCGCACGCTGTTTGGCGTGTCGGTGGCCTACGCGGCATGGC
>JBKJOY010000249.1:0-8625 GCA_046595415.1 Thermomonas sp. | reverse complement strand
ACGGTTTCGATGCGCGCCTGCGCCAGGCGACGCCGTTGTCGGAGTTCTTCTACAACTCACTGTCGAGTGACGTAAACCTGTCCAGCCTGGACGGCAAGGCGCGCCTGGCCGAGCGCTGCAAGCCGCTGTTGGCGCAGATTCCCGATGGCGCCTTCGGCGACCTGATGCAGCAGCGCCTGACCGAATTGACCGGCGTGGGTGCGCGCGGCAGTGCGCCGCAGACACACGTGCCGACGCAACGGGCGAACCGCAATTCCAGCGGATCGTCGGCGCAAAAGCCCAGTCTGGTGCGCAGCGCGATCCTGCGCCTGCTGCATCAACCGGCATTGGCACGGGAACTGCAGGCGCCGTATCGGTTCGCCGCGCTGCGCCAACCCGGTATCGAATTGTTGTCTGAGCTGGTGCTGCTGGTGCGCGAACGCCCGGAGATCAGCACCGGCGCCCTGCTGGAACATTTCGTTGATCGCGATGAAGCCATCGCCTTGCAGAAACTCGCCGCTCAAACACTTCCGGGTGAGGGCGCCGCGCAGCGCGAGGAGTTCATCGACGCCATCGCGCAACTGGAAAAGCAGGTGTTGCAACAACGCGTGGATGAACTGCAACAACAGCAACGCGAGGGCACGCTGGACGAGGCCGACAAGCAGGAAATGCGCGAGTTGCTACTGGCCCGACTGCGACCCTGATGACCTGCCAAGGAATCGTGGTCACTTGGGATTTAACTGTCGCTCCCTGCTAGTTCCTGCAGGCGATGGATCAATCCGCTGCGTCGTTTGCACGAGTCTCCCGCTCCAACAGCTCGCGCTTGCGCGCCACGCCCCAGCGATACCCGGACAGCGCACCATTGCTGCGCACTACGCGATGGCAGGGAATGGCCACGGCAAGCGTGTTCGCGGCGCAGGCTCCCGCAACTGCACGCACCGAACGTGGCGACCCGATCGCTTCAGCGATCTGCGCATAACTCGCCGTTTGGCCCAACGGAATTTGCCGTAGCGCCTGCCAGACGCGCTGCTGGAATGCCGTCCCGCGCACGTCCAATGGCAGGTCGATGCCGATGCTCGGCGTCTCTACTAACCCCACCACGCGCGCGACCAGCTGCTCGAACGCGGCATCGCCACCGACAAGTTCCGCGCGCGGAAAGCGATCCTGCAATTCGCGCAGCAATGCAGCTGGATCATCGCCCAGCGAAATCGCACAGACGCCCTTGTCGCTGCGTGCGACCAGGATCGCACCGAGCGCGCACTGGCCCAACGCGAACATGATCCGCGTATCCACGCCGCCGGCCCTGTACTGGCGCGGCTGCATGCCGAGTACCGCATCGGCCCGTTCGTAGAAGCGGCTGTTGGCGTTGTAGCCGGCGTCGAAAATCGCGTCGGTCACGCTGCCGCTGCCGCTGGCCAAGTGCGCACGTACCGCGCTCGCGCGATGCGCATCGGCATACGCTTTTGGCGTCACCCCCGTGGTGGCCTTGAATACGCGGTGGAAATGATGCGGGCTCAGACCTGCTTGTCTCGCCAGCTCATGCAGGGATGGCGCTTGCTGGGCGGCTTCGATCTCTCTGCATGCCTGCGCGACCGCATTCGCATGCGGCTGTAACTTGGGCTTGGTCGAGGCTGTTTTCTTCGCGCTCATTTCGGCATCACCACGGGATTCGGTGCCACTCTAGCGAGGCACGCGAATGCGCACACTCCGGATCTTGCGATGCGCGTGGCGCTGCAGCGGGCACCAGCCGATTCATTTCACCTTGCGAAACGTCAGGTTGATGCGCTGCGCGCCCAGGCGTTCATGCCGGCCATCATGGATAGGCAGCACGCCATGGAACCGCATGCGATCCACCCCGCCCCAGACCACCACGTCGCCATGCGCAAGCGGTACGCGCACGGTTCTGTCGCCACGCGCAAAGCCGCCGAACAGGAAAGTGGCAGGCAGACCCAACGAAACCGACACGATCGGCGCCACGTGATCGTCTTCGTCGCGGTCTTGATGCAGCGTCAAACGCGTGCCAGGCGTGTAGCGGTTGATCAGGCAAGCGTCGGGTAGGTAGCCATCGAAACCCACGGCACTCGCGGCGTCAGCGGCAAGCGCGAGGAACGCCCGCGGCATTGCCGGCCACGGCGTGTCGCTGGCGGGATCATGGGCATCGTAACGATAGCCGCGGCGATCACTGCACCAGCCCAACGATCCGCAATTGGTCATCGCTACCGACATGGTGTGGCCGCCCGGGGTAACCAGGTGGCGGAAGGGCGCCAACGTTTCGACCTGCGTGATCTGGTCCAGCAGCGCATCGGCGAACGGCAATGCGAACCCGTGCAACACGCATGCCTGCACACCAAGCGCAGTGCGCGTGCCACCCAGTTGCGCTGCGAACAGATCGCTCACGCCATGCCATTCACGCCGAGGGCAAGAACGCCAGGGCGGCGGCCGGTTGCAGGAACGGCATCAGCCAATGGTCGACCAGCAGGAACCCGAACAACGCCATCAGGTACACGATCGAATACTTGAACGTGCGCATCGCGAAGAACTCGTCCGGCGGATCCAGCAACTTCCACGCGTACCAGAGGAACCCTGCGCCCAGTACCAACGCGCCGGCGAGATAGAAGATCCCGCTCATCCGCGTTGCCCACGGCAACACCGTGGCCACCACCAGCAGCACCGTGTACAGCAGGATCTGCCAGCGCGTATAGCTCACGCCGTGGGTGACTGGCAGCATCGGCACCAAGGCGCGCGCGTAATCCGCACGCCGGAAAATGGCCAGCGCCCAGAAGTGTGGCGGCGTCCACACGAAGATGATCAGCACCAACAGCAGCGCATATTCCCAGTCATGCGAACCCTGCATGTTGGTCACCGCGGCCCAGCCCAGCAAGGGCGGCGCAGCGCCTGCAATGCCGCCGATGACGATGTTCTGCGGGGTCGCCCGCTTCAGGAACTTCGTATACACCACCGCATAGCCGATCAGTGATGCAAACGTCAGCCACGCCGTGATCTGGTTGACCGCCAGCACCAGCAGCAGCATCGACGCCAGCGCCAGGACCAGTGCGAACACCACCGCCTGACGCACCGTCAGCGTGCCGGCCACCAGTGGCCGCCAAGAGGTGCGCGCCATGTTGGCGTCGATGCGCGCGTCCAGGATCTGGTTGATGGCTGCGGCGCTGGCGGCAGCCAGCCAGATGCCGAGCGTGCCCAGCAACGACTCGCGCAGCGGCGGCAGTCCAGGCACCGCCAGGAACATGCCGATCACCGCAGTGAACACGATCAACGCGACCACGCGTGGCTTGGTCAGGCTCCAGTACTGGCGGATCACGCTTGAATTCGGGCTCGTACTTGCGCTGGCCATGGCGTCAGCCCGGCGCCCGCACGCGCGCCAGCAAGGTCACCAGCACGAACAGCAATGCAGTCGCGCCTGCGTTGTGCGCTACCGCCACATGCAGTGGCAGCGACAACATCACGTTGGCGATGCCGAGGCCGACCTGCGTCAACAGCAACGCCAGCAGCAGGCTTCCCCAGCCGCGCAGGCCGGGATTGCGCAGCAGACGCAGCGACACCATCAGCAGGTGGCCAAATACCAGCAGCGCCATCAAGCGATGCACCAGCTGGATGGCCACGCGCGCGGCGTTGTCGAGCACGCCACCTTCGTAGTCCACGCCGATGCCCCGCCACAGCACGAAGCCTTCACGGAAATCATGCGCGGGCCACCACGCACCGGCGCATTTCGGGAACTCGGGACCGCAAGCCAGCGCCGCGTAGTTGGCACTGGTCCAACCGCCCAGCGCGATCTGGATGCCAAGCAGGACAATACCGATGATGAGCAACTTCCGGAGCTTGGGCGCATCGGCGATGCGCAGCGGAATGCCGGTCGCCCGCCACGCCATCCACGTCAGCAGCGAGAACGTCAGCAGGCCGCCCAGCAGGTGTCCCATCACCACGATGGGCTTGAGCAGCCAGGTGACTGTCCACATGCCCAGCAACGCCTGGAAAATGATCACGGCAAGCGTCAGCGTGCTGGCCCGCGCCAGGTCGCTGCTTTTGGATGACGCGTCCGACCAGCGCATCGCACCCACCAGCAGCGAGAGTTCGCCTGCGATGGCAAACCCCGATGCCGCCACATGCATGCCGCGCATGTACAACGGGATCGCGATAGCGACGGCTGACGCTGCGCCCAGCACGTGCAGCCAGCCTTGCGGACGCTTGCGCGTAGCCAGCAACGCGAGCGACAACACCAGCAAGCCCAGGGTGCCGGCGAGCATGCGATGGAACTGCTCGCGCCAGGCCTTGCTCGGTTCCACCGCGCGGATCGCCGTGGCGGCATGGTCGGCCACTTGATTGGCGGCAGTCGGCCACGCGGCCTTGCCGTAGCAGGTGGGCCAATCCGGGCAGCTCAAGCCTGCGTTGGACAGCCGCACGAACGCGCCGAACACGATGACGCTCGCGGCCAGCACGACCGCCAGCCAGGCGATGCGATGGAAGTGCCGGTAGACCAATGGACGGGCCACCGTATTGGGAGTCATGCCACTCATTGCTGATCAATTCACCTTTAGCAGTCGCGCGAGATCAGTGCGCAGGTCGCCCGGATCGAAGCCCGCAGCGTAACGCAGCACCACGAATCCGTTCGGATCCACCAACCAGGCAGCGTCGCCAACTTGGCGCTGCATCATTCCCTTACCCTGCGGCAACTGCGCGGGCAGCACCGCATCGCCCCGCAGCACGTGCACTTCAGTCGGCATCGCAACACCGGTCGGAAGCTCACCGATCCACAGCACATGCACCCGATCCGCGTCCTTCCCCATCAGCTGCCAGACCGTGTCGAGCTGATGCAGGAGTTTGCCGCATGCCTCGCGGCGCGCACCTTCGCATTCGGGTGGCGACACCACGATGCGCCACGTGCGGGGACTGGCATTCCAGCGATAGGTGTCGCCCGATGCCAGTGTCGGCGTGTAGTCGCGCAGGTCGACGTAGGGCTGCAGCATCTCGCCCTTGTTCTTCATGCCTTCGGGCCGCCAGCCGGAAAAACGCAGCAAGCCGGCGATCAACATGCCGCCGAAGAACAGCCCGAAGATCACCACCAACATGGTGCGGTTGCGGCCACGCGTCTTGTCTTGCCCCTGATCCATCAGCTTCTTGGCTTCCTTGCTTTGATCGTCAATGTCACCGCCACCACCAGCACGGTGAGGGCCAGTGCGAACCATTGCACCGCGTACCCCAAATGTCGGGCTGGGGTCAGCGTGTTCGGCAGGATCACCAAGTCGCGCATGCCCGGCACCAGCATGACACCGGCATCACCCTTGTTGCGGGCAGGATCCAGCCGCAGCACGCGCGGCGCGATGCCCGCGGACAAGTTGAGCGCAGCGGCGATCACGCCTTGGTCAATGCGCGTCGCCAGCCAGCGATGCTCGCCGAAGCTAGCCATGGCGTCGCCGCTTTGCAGGCCCGACGAAGGTGGCGGCGCCAGCAGGCCACGGACGTGTTGCGCGCCGACCGGGCAGCCAAACACCGGCATGTCGCGCTTGCCATCCAGTGGCCACCAACCGGCATCCAGCAGCTGCGCCTGCACGCCCGCGTCCGGCAGCAGCACGCAATACATGCGCACGCCGGGCTTGCCATCGAGGATCTGGTTGTCCAGCCATACGGTCGCGTTGACCAGGACGCCGCTGCCGACCGCCCAGTCGTAGTTCTGGGCACGCAGGGAATCCGATGCCAGCAACAGGGGTTGCGGTGCTTGCGGCTGCAAAGCCTGCGCCGCGGCAGTAAGCCGCACACGCTTTTCCTGCATGCGCTCCAGCTGCCAGCGTCCCAGCGAAACAAACAAGATAATGGTGGCAATGGCGAGTACCCAGCCAATGGCCATCCCGAAACGCCGGGGACGATTCACGCCTGCCATAATGCCCGCACGCCACATCGGGTCCGCAACGCGGCATTGCACATGAACGATTCGCTCAAAACCCTGCTCATCGTCGGTGTCTTGATCCTCATTCTGTGGAACCTCGGCGCTGGCCTGTACTACATGCTGGTCGACAAGGGCCAGACCAAAAGAACTGTGAACTCATTGACCAAGCGTGTTGCCCTTTCGGTCGGCCTGATCCTGTTCGTGGCCCTGGCCATCTACATGGGCTGGATCACCCCGCATGGCGTCGGTCGCAATCCCGGCTGACCCATCACCGCTTGTGCCATATACCAAGGCCGGCATTGCCGGCTTTTTGCTTTTAGCGCCCAACCCAAAGCAAGTGGCAAAAGGTCTATCGCGTTCCGGGCGAAGCTCCCGCTCGGCGCGCGGCGGTGAGCGAACCGGAGTTGACGTCAGTCAGTGAGGATTCGCGAACTGTCGCAGCAACAACGCGGAAGCGAGCACCGGGACGTCAAAGGACGTAGACGAAGAGGAAGAGGCCCAACCACACCACATCGACGAAGTGCCAGTACCAAGCCACCGCCTCGAACGCGAAATGGTTGTCCTTGGTGAAATGCCCCCTCGCACAGCGCAGCCACATGATCGCCAGCATCAGCGTTCCCAGGGTGACGTGCGCGCCGTGGAACCCGGTCAACATGAAGAAGGTCGAGCCGTAAATGCCCGAGCCCATCGTGAGGTTGAGCGTGTGGTACGCGTGGGCGTATTCGGTGACCTGGAAATACAGGAACAGGCAGCCCAGCAGGACGGTCAGGCCGAGGAACAGCATCAGAATGCCGCGCTTGCCTTCTTTCAATGCGTGGTGCGCAATCGTGACGGTGATGCCGGAGGTCAGCAGGATCAGCGTGTTAAGCAGCGGCAGGCCCCATGCTGGAACCGTCTGGTAGGTGCCACCCACCGCGCCTGGACCATTGCTCGGCCAACCGCCCGCAAAGTTCGAATACAGGAAGCTATGGGTCGCCATGCCGTCGCCTTCGCCATTGAGCCACGGCAACGCGTACTGGCGCACGTAGAACAATGCCCCGAAGAACGCAGCGAAGAACATGACTTCGGAAAAGATGAACCACACCATGCCCATCCGGAACGAGGTATCGACCTGCTTGTTGTAATGGCCGGCCAGCGATTCGCGGATCACGTCGCCGAACCACTTGAACAGGATCGCCAGCAGGCCCGCAAGTCCGATGAAGAACACGGTCCTGCCCCAGCTTGCTTCATTCAACCAGCTGGCAAACCCCACCATGGTCGTGAACAGCGCGACGGAGGCAAATGCCGGCCAACGGCTGCCATGCGGGATGTAATAGACGTCCGCATCGGTTCCGTGGGAATCAGCGGTATCTGCGTGGGGATTGGCCATGATGTGTCTTCCGGGTGCTTCGATGTCTGGGACGAATCGTGTGGATCAGGGCGCGGCGCGCGCCACGTCGGATTGGGCCTTGCCCGCATTGAGGGCAGCGGTCTGGGTGTCATTCTTGTAAAACGTGTACGACAGGGTAATCGTCTTGACGTCGCTGGGCAGGTCGGGGTTCACGATGAATCGCACCGGCATGTCACGCGATTCGCCTGCCTGCAGCGTTTGTGCGGTGAAGCAGAAGCATTCGGTCTTGCTGAAATAGCCCGAGGCCCGCGCCGGCGCGAGCGATGGCACGGCATTGCCGATGATCGCGCGCGCGCCCTCGTTCTTGGCGAAATACAGGGCCTCGTACTGGCGGCCCGGCTGCACCCGCATCGTGGTTTGTTCCGGCTTGAAGTGCCAGGGCAGCTTGGAATTGACACCGCCATCGAACTGTACCGTGATCCAGCGCGCCTTCTTGTCGATGACGTCGGCGCCCGCCTCGGCCGGCCCCTGTTCCAGGCGCACGCCAAAAACTTTTTCGCAGGCAATCCTGTACAGCGGCACCAGGGCAAACGCGAAACCGAACGCAGCCAACGCCACGCCGACCATCTTGCCCACGCCCTGCTGCTTGGCTGGACTCACTTGCCCAACATCCCAGCGGCCAGAAACGCCAAGTAGATCAACACCGCAATGCCGGCGAACAGCCAGGCAGTGCGGCGCGCGCCGCGCTTGGCACGCTCCAATTGCACCTTCGCGTGGGGATCCTGGCGGAGATCGGTCACCGGCTCATCCCTTAGTGGGTGATGTCGCCGTGGGCTAGGTCGCCTTCACGGATGACCGGCGGCGTGGTGAAGGTGTGGTGCGGTGCCGGCGATGGCACCGTCCATTCCAGCCCACGTGCCCCTTCCCAGGAACGCGCCTCGGCTTTCGGACCGTGCTTGAGCGACCAGTAAAGGATGGCGAACATCAGGAACGGCGTGGCGAACATGCCGAACGCACCGATCGAACTGATCAGGTTCCAGTCCGCGAACACCACGTTGTAGTCCGGGATGCGGCGCGGCATGCCGGCAAGGCCCAGGAAGGGTTGCGGGAAGAACAATACGTTGACGAACACCACACTCCACCAGAAATGTACCTTCGCCCAGGTCTGGCTGTACATGCGCCCGGTCCACTTCGGCCACCAGTAATAGACCGCACCGATGATCGAGAACAGCGCGCCGGTGACCAGCACATAGTGGAAGTGCGCGACCACGAAATAGGTGTCCTGGTACTGGAAGTCGGCCGGCACGATCGCCAGCATCAGGCCGGAGAATCCGCCGATGGTGAACAGGATCACGAACGCGACCGCCCACAGCATTGGCGCCTCGAACGTCATCGAACCGCGCCACATCGTGCTGAC
>JBKJOY010000391.1:0-9343 GCA_046595415.1 Thermomonas sp. | reverse complement strand
CTCGGCGCCGCGTTGCTTGACCAGAAGTGGCATCAGGTACCGGCTGCGCAGGTGCCGGATGCCTCGGGAGTGATGGCCTACGAGGCCAAGGCCCTGCACGATGTCGGCCTGGATTATGCCGCTGTGCCGCCGCGCTACCGCACGCCATATTTCAGCCACATCATGGGTGGCTACGCGGCGGGCTATTACGGCTACATCTGGTCAGAAGTGCTCGACGCGGACACCGTGCAGTGGATCAAGCAACACGGTGGCCTGACCCGCGCCAATGGCGATCGATTCCGCGCCACCTTGCTCTCGCGCGGCGGCAGCAAGGACGCGTTGCAGCTGTTCCGGGATTTCTCGGGCCAGGAGCCGGACATCAAGCCGCTGCTGGAACGCCGCGGTTTGACCAGCAAGTAAATCCATGTCGATGTAAGACCAAAGCGCCGCCTTCGGGCGGCGTTTTCATTTCCGGTGATTCAAAGCGCGTGATGCCGCGCGATGGTGGCTTGGTCCAGTCGCAGGAAGCGCGCCGCGTTGTTGTAAAGGATGTCGCGTTTCTGGCCCTCACTAAGGAATGGCGCCTGCTCGATGACGTCGATCGAGCGACCGATGGTCTCGGGCCAGACCATGTTGTCGGATCCGAACATCACCCGTTTGCCGAAGCCGGCATCGACGATGGCCTGCAGGTATCGGTAGAACGCCGGCCGCGGTTGCGTGTAGACGATCACGCCCACGTCAACGTACACCTGCGGATGCGTGTAGAGCACTGCGAGCAAGTCGTCCAGCATCGGATAGCCGGCGTGCATGAGGTACACGCGCACCTTCGGGTGCTTCAGCAACACGTCTTCCATGACCAAGGCGCTGTCCAACCGAGCGCGATAACCACTGAGGGCCGGCATCAGGTGAGGCGCGCCAGGCGGCCCGGGGCCGATGTGGATGCCCACCGGCAAGTCGAGGTCTTCCGCCATTTTCCAGAACGGCTCAAGCGTCGGATCGGCCGGTGAGATGCCCTGGTACTGCGGACCGATCTCCGACAGCACCACGATGTCGCCTTTGGCCTTCATTGCCTTGACCCGTGCGACCGTTGGCGCGTCCACCTTGAGCGGCTGCACACTGTCGCCGAGTGCGGGGATGATCCGATCGGGTGCGGCGTCGCGCCAGTACGCAATGTCCTTGTCGCTGTCACCGCTGAGCACGCCGATCACATCATGTTTCGAGAGTTCAGCCAACGTGCGCCGGCGCATCTCTTCCCGCGACTCCGGCGACCAGACAGGATCACTGCAGGCCGGCTTCTTGAACATCGCGATGAACGTCTCGGCGTAGGCGCCGGCACCCGGGTCCCACGACGGCATCTCGGCCAATGGCGTACACATGCCCAGCGGTGGCGGCCCCTGTGCGTCCGGCGCGAACACATGCAGGTGCATGTCGATCACCGGCTGGCGCTTGTCGAGCTGTGCCGCAGGCGTCTGGGCGAATGACAACAATGCGATCAACAGCACGTGCATTCCACGCAATTCCATCACATGCTCCGGTTGGTGGTTGCACTGCTTGTAGTAACGCAATCAACGCTAGTGACAGGTCATGAACATCGAATGGCTTCAGGCGTGCAGGCCCAGCGGGTCGGCACATGCAGCCGGGCCATCCAGTACCGACGGACCACGCAACACCAGGTCGCGTACCAGCACGCCGCGCGCCGCCTGCTGGTCCGCTGGCGACAGTTCGACCAACGCATGCATCTCGCCTGCGATGAACGAGGCAATCGGCACCCCATCGCGCAACAGCAGGCGCGCACCTGGCTGCCGCGGCACTTTATCACCGGCAATGATGCCGCCCAGCAGATTCAAAGGATCGCTGGCGGAGACCACGATCATCGCCCCGTCATGCGCGCGCTTGCGTACCGCGCGCAGGCTGGCCACGGCTTCCGGCAAGGCGAATTGTTGGCCGACCACGCCGGCGATGAAGCGCCCGCCGCGCAGTTCGCCCCGAGCTTCCAGCCGCTGGTAGACGCGCAACAATTCGCGCCACGGCGGCAACCACGGCGCCTCGCGTTCCAGCAAACGCCAGCAGACCACGCCGTAACGCCGCAGCAACACGCGGGCCACGTGTTCCAGCATCTCAGGGTCAGGTTTGCCATCGGATTCAATGCGTCGTGCTGCGCTCCAGCGTCCCGCATCGGCGATGCCCATCAACGAGGCGCGGCGCCCGCGTCGGCCAAACGTCGACGGTCGTTTCGAAGCCGGCATCAGTAATGCACGCAGCCCCGAATAGCTGTCGCAGCTCACCCGTCCGCGCGCGACCAACTCGGCCAGTGCATCTTCCAGCTCCGCGTGCAGCAGCGCAGTGGCATCGATCAATTCATCGAAGAACAGGGCGCCGCTTGCTTGCAACACATCCAGGACCTTTTGCGCGCGCGAAGAAATCACCGCATCCTCGTCGCGGCCACTGGAGGCCAACCGTGTCCAGCGACTCAGTTCGCGACGCGGCAGCAACACGATGGGCGCCGCGCGTACCAACGTGCCACCCGAGTCACCGCCACCTGCGCGCAAGCGCGTCCATGCAATCCGCCCGGCGGTGCAGAGGTCATCCAGCCATGCGATCGAATAGTCCTTGATGCGGGCCGGCAATACTTCGGATTCCCAACTGCCCGCAGCGGCCTCGAAGCCTTCCAGTTGGGTCAGCACGCTGGCAAGTACATCCGGACCACTGCCCCGCGTGCCGGGCGACACGCGTTGCCAGTCGCACAGGAAGCGCACGTAGTCGCGCACCTCGACCGGTTCGATCTCGCGCCGCAGCTTGCCGATGGTATTGCGATGGATGCGGGCAAGCAGATGGCGCTCGCACCACTCGTCGACCTCGGCGCCGGCACTGAACCGCCCGCGCATCACGAAACCCTCCTGCTCCAAGGCCAGCAGCGCGACATCCGCATCGGCGCTGGGCACCACCAATGCGGCCGCAATCGCCGCAGCCGTCACCGGGCCCATCGCCCCGAGGCGTGCGCGTACCAGGTCGCGCAGCGCGTCCTCGCGCGTCCAGGTTTGCGCATATGTAGCCGGCACATTGATAGTGGGAGTGGTCGACGAATCCGCGTGCACCGCCTGCAACTGAGGCAGGCGTTCGGCGGTCACCCACAACACCGTCCCATCGACTAGCAGCGTGGTGGCACGCCGCAGCTGTGCGAGTGTCTGCAGCCATTCAAACCAACCCGACCCTTCGGCCTCGCCTTGGTTGATGACACCAGCGCCCATCAGCGCCTCGTGCATTTCATCGATATTGCCTGCTTGCGGCCACGCGTCATCGCGGGCGGCTTCGACGGCAGCGGGATCCAGCCGACCAAGATCGCCAGCTTGCTCGACGCCCCCAAAGCCGCGCGCCTGCACTGCGCGGGTGCGGCGTTCTTCCAGCGGCGCGTCGTCGAGGAACGCATACGGCCGTGCACTCAGGATTTCCGCAGTGAACGGTGATGGACCGGTGAGGTCACGCGCGACTACCTGCACTTCGCCGCTCTCCAGCGCGCGCAACAGGGCCAGCCAGCCATCGACGTCCATCGCCTCGCGCAGGCAGTCGTGCATGGTCTGCGCGACCAGCGGATGATCGGGAACCTCGCGTTCGCCCACGATGTTTTCCAGGCACGCCACCTGGTCCGGGAACACGGTCGCCATCAAGTCTTCGGATTTCATCCGCTGCAGTTGCGCCACCACTTTCTTGCCGCCGATGAAACGTGGCAACGCCAGCGCGGTGGTCGCGTTCCAGCGGAAACGCGCCGGGAACAATGGCGCATCCAACAAGGCCTGGACCAGAACGCCCTCGGCACTGGACGAGTGCAGGTAGGACATCACTTCGATCAGCGGAAACGAATGACTGGTCGACAGCGACAGGATGATCGCGTCCTCGGTCGCCGCGGCCTGCAATTCGAAATTGAACTTGCGGCAAAATCGCTTGCGCAGCGCCAATCCCCACGCCTTGTTGATGCGGCTGCCGTACGGGCAATGGATGACCAGCTGGGTACCGCCGGACTCATCGAAGAAACGCTCCAGCGCAATGTTCGACTGGCTGGGCAACATGCCGAAGCCGGCGAATTGCGCCGCGACGTATTCGGCTATCTGGCTTGCGGCCGATTCGCCCAGCGCTAATTCGCCAAGCAACCAGATTTTCGCGGCATGTTCCCCGCCCCGCTCCATTTGCGACTGCAGGGTTTCCCGCAGCCGCGACACGCTGATCGACAATTCGATGCTGCGTCCGGGCGCTTCGCCCAACCAGAACGGAATGCTGGGCGGCAAGCCTTGTGCGTCTTCCACGCGCACCCGGCTCGCTTCCACGCGCAGGACCCGATAGCTGGCATTGCCGAGCTGGAAGATATCGCCGGCGATCGACTCGATGGCGAAATCTTCGTTGACCGTGCCGATCATCGTCGCCTGCGGTTCCAGCACGACCTGGTAGTCGCCGGTGTCGGGAATGGTGCCGCCTGACATCATGGCCGCCAGGCGCGCACCCTTGCGCCCGCGTAGCTTGCGATGCACTGCATCGCGATGCAGATAGGCCGAACGCGCGCCTCGCCGCGTGGTGAATCCCTCCGCCAGCATCTGCAGGACGTCGTCGTAGTCCTTGCGAGCGAGTGCTGCATACGGCCATGCGCGCCTCACCAGTTCGAATAATTCGTCCTCATCCCATTCTCGACTGGCAACCTCGGCCACGATCTGCTGCGCCAGCACGTCCAGTGGTGCCGGCGGCATGATCAAGGCGTCCAGTTCGCCCCGACGCACACAGTCCAGCAACGCCGCGCATTCCATCAATTCATCGCGCGAGGTCGGGAACAAGCGGCCCTTCGGCACCCCTCCCACCTGGTGGCCGGCGCGGCCGACGCGCTGCAGAAACGCAGCAATCGAACGCGTCGAGCCGATCTGGCACACCAGGTCGACGTCCCCGATATCGATACCCAGTTCCAATGATGCGGTCGCAACCAACACCTTGAGTTGCCCCGCCTTGAGCCGCTGTTCGGCATCGAGACGGAACTCCTTCGCCAGGCTGCCGTGGTGAGCCGCCACGTGTTCCTTGCCGAGCAATTCTCCCAAGTGACGTGCGGCACGCTCGGCCATGCGGCGGGTGTTGACGAACACAAGCGTGGTGGCGTGTTGCTCGACCAATTCGGCGATGCGTTGGTATACCAGCTCCCACTGCGCAGTCGACATCACCGGCTGCAGCGGTACCGGCGGTAGTTCCAGCGCCAAGTCGCGTTCTCGTGCATGGCCGACATCGACAATCGTGCAGTCGCCGAAACCGGGGTCAGGTTCATTTTGCAGACATTGACTGCTGGCTACCTGCAATGCGTCGCTGGGAACTGAACCTGACCCCGTTTTGGCTCCTGCCCCGACCAGGAACTTCGCCACGTCCTCGATGGGTTTTTGCGTGGCAGACAACCCGATCCGCGAGGCACGCCGACCGCTCAATGCATCCAGCCGTTCCAGCGACAGCGACAGATGGCTGCCACGCTTGCCTTGCACCATGGCGTGGATTTCATCGACGATCACGCAGCGCACGCAGGACAACATGGCGCGGCCCGATTCAGAGCCCAGCAACACGTAAAGCGATTCCGGCGTGGTCACCAGGATGTGCGGTGGCAGCTTGCGCAGGGCCGCGCGCTCCGCTTGCGGCGTGTCGCCCGTGCGCACCGCGGTGCGGATCTCCACATCGGGCAGCCCCAGCGCCGTGAGCTGTTGGCGAATGCCGGCCAACGGCGCCTCAAGATTCAAGTGGATATCGTTCGACAACGCCTTCAAGGGTGAGACGTAGAGCACCAAGGTCGTATCCGGCAGGCCCTGCGCCAAGCCTTCGCACACCAATGCATCGATCGCGGCAAGGAACGCAGTGAGCGTCTTGCCGGAGCCCGTCGGCGCCGCCACCAACACGTCGCGGCCATTGGCAATCGCGGGCCAGGCTTGGCATTGCGCATCGGTGGGCGACGGAAAGCTGCCCGCAAACCACGCAGCAACTGCGGGATGGAACGCGTCAAGCGCGGGATGTGTGGACATGCGCGAATTATCAGCGTTCGCGCACGGCAGCGAATCAACGCGCTGCGCATCGAAGTTCAACCTGATCTGTGCGCAGCCGCCATGCATGCCTGCAACGTGGCAGGACGGCGTCGCACCGTGTGCGACAGACCGCGTTTAGGCAAGCGACGCGAAGCTCGGCGGCTGCCGTCAACCGCCAATGAACAGTGCTTTGTACTCGGGCGCCATGATCGGCAACAGCACGCGCGCCGGAATATCCACCGTGCGGGTGCCATCCACATAGGGACCCACCTGATAGGGCGGGAACACGAAACGCAGCGCACGAATACGCCCGCTCACATCCATGACCGGTTCGAACTGGGCGAAATTTTCCGCTTTCGGCGCAGTGCCGTCATCGATCATCCTGCTGCTGGACTGGAGTTGCTGGGCACGCTCAGCGCCTTCCAGGTCGTCGGCATCCAGGCGTTGGGACAGCGTGGTCGAGAGCTGCTCACGCGCGGAATCGGAAATCACCTGCAAAGCATCTGCACTGGCGAACAATGCTTGTGCCGTCAGCATTTGCTGGGGTTTGGGCAACCACACAAAACGCGCAACAAGCGGATTGCCGTGGGCGCCGCCGGTGTAGCTGCTGCCATCCGCGGCCACCGCGACCACGTCGGGCGTGTCCACCAAGCCTGTGAATTGCAGGCTCAGGTCGTAAGGGGCGGTGGGTTTCTGCCCCTTCAAACCAGCGACTGCCTGCATGAGGTCGCCGCGCGCCGCATCGGCATACGCCTTGAGCGCTTGGGCGAGACCAGGATAGTTGGCGGCGGACTGCGGAAAACTGATGCCGACGATGTAGTTCGGTTTGGTTTCCACTACGTCCTGCAGTGACACCAAGGTAGAAGGCTGCGCTGGTAGCGCCGGCGGCACTTGCGCATCAGGATCTGCAGGGCTGTTTCCGCGCTGGCATGCGGGCAACAACGCCAGCAGCAACAGCGGTACGGGGGAAAACCGGGGACGGGGCATTCGCATGACGGGAAGGATCGAGGGATGTGTAGAGGAACGCGAAAGAGCCTAACCAACGGCCGCTGAAGACGACGTGAGACATTGACCTGCAGCCCACCGCGTTACAACGAAAAAGCCCGGCCGAAGCCGGGCTTTTCCTGATGCAATTCAGGCGAACTCAGTCAGCCTGGACTTCATCGGCCTGCAGGCCCTTCTGGCCCTGCACGACCTTGAAGGAGACCTTTTGGCCTTCCTGCAAGGACTTGAAGCCGGTGCCCTGGATCGAGCGGAAGTGGACGAAAACGTCCGGGCCGCTTTCCGGGGTGATGAAGCCAAAGCCCTTGGCATCGTTGAACCACTTGACGGTACCAGTCTGACGATCCGACATGATTTGTTACTCCTTAGAACAGTATGAATTGTTGACACGGTCCGCCGAAACGAACCGAGACTGTCGAGCAAGGGGTAACGCACACGATGTAGCGGATCACATGGATCTACCGCATCGGGTCACGATGTACCGTGATCCCGCTTGAAACAGTGGGCGCACGATAACCTGTTTTTAGGCCCAAGTGTGAATGGGGGCAGACAATAATTTCTGCCTCTCAGTCGCTGCTCACCCGCAATCACAATTCGGCTACCAGTCGCTGTGCCCGGGCAGCAATCCGCGCAATTCGGCATCGGTCAGATTCCGCCACTGACCCGGCTTCAAGTGGCCCAGCTTCACATTGCCGATCCGCACCCTGAGCAGGTGCTTCACCCGATGCCCGAAATGCGCCGCCATCAGCCGGATCTGCCGGTTCAGGCCTTGCACCAGCACGATCCGGAAGCCCACCGCGCCCAGCTTGCCGGTCTTGCAGGGCAAGGTGCGTTCGCCGTGAATGGGCACCCCGCCGCGGGCCATGCTGCGCAGGAACTCCTCGGTCACCGCATGGTTGATCTCGACCAGGTATTCCTTTTCCAGCTTGTGCTCGGCGCGCAGGATCTGGTTGACAATGTCGCCATTGCTGGTCAGCAGGATCAGGCCTTCCGACTCCTTGTCCAGGCGTCCGATCGGGAAAATTCGTTGCTCGTGGCCCACGCAATCGACGATGTTGTGCTTGACCGCGGATTCGGTCGTGCTGGTCACCCCGACCGGCTTGTTCAGCGCAATGTAGATGTGCCGGCGCTGGCCCTTGGCCGCAGTGCGCGCCGCCAGCGGCTTATCGTCGATGCGGACCTGGTCGCCCTCGCCCAGCTCGGCGCCAATTCGCGCACGCACGCCGTTCACGCTGACCCGGCCCTCGGCAATCAACTTGTCGGCTTCACGCCGGGAGCAGAACCCGGCATCGGAAATGTGCTTGTTGAGACGCATGGGCGCGCATTCTACGCGCCCAGCCAACGATCGATTGGAATCAGGCCCGCAAACCCTCGTAGTCCGGGTGTTTGCGCATCCAGTCATCGGCATAGGAACACTGCGCCACGACTTCCCATCCTTCGGTGCGGGCATGCTCAAGCGCCGCCCTCACCAAGGCCCCGGCGATCCCGCGTCCACCGATGGCGGGTGGCACGATGGTATGGGTGATCGTCATCACATCAGCGGACAATCCATATTCAACGTAGCCGGTCACGCCATCAACGACGGTGTTGAAGCGATGGGCGTTTGCATCGTGCTTGATCGGGTTGTCCATCTCGCAGCTCCTGTCAACTCAATTCGCTGAAGGATGCAACAGCGCCTGCATGAAATGGGTGAACACCCGCGGCTCCATCAACAGGGTGAACAGCACCCCGTAGGCAGCACCCCAGAGGTGCGCGCTATGGTTGACGTTGTCGCGCCCGCGGCGATCCATCCAGATGGTGTAGCCCACGTACAGCAGCGTAAACACGAACGCCGGGATCGGCACAGGAATCGGGAAGATGATCAGCGTCGACCACGGGTCGAACAGGATGAAGGCGAACAGCACCGCTGAGACGCCGCCGGATGCACCCAGGCTGCGATAGTTGGGGTCGTGGCGATGGCGCAGGTAAGTGGGCAGGATCGCGACCACGATCGCCGACAGGTAGAACAGCACGAAGCCCGGGATGCCGACCCATTCGGCGAAGATCCGCTCCACCGCGCCGCCAAACGAGTAAAGGGTGATCATGTTGAACAACAGGTGCATCCAGTCGGCATGGATGAAGCCGTGTCCGAGCAGGCGGTCGTACTGCTTGCGCTGCTCGACCGCCGGTGGCCACAGGATCAGCCGCTCCAGCAGCGCACGGTCATTGAACGCACGCCACGACACCAGCACTGTAATCGCGACGATGACCAGGGTGACCGAAAACGTCATCGCAGCGCCTCCGCCGCATTACGCCACACGGTAGTTGTCCTGCATCGGATAGGTGCGCGCATA
>JBKJOY010000150.1:0-2940 GCA_046595415.1 Thermomonas sp. | reverse complement strand
CCCCTGCAGGAGCGCACCAGGGCGCGACCGCTTTGGCGCAAAATTTTGCTAGGGCGTCGCGGTCAGGTCCGCTCCTACAAAAGAGTTCGCACACACAACAACGCCCCGCATCGCGGGGCGTTGTTGTATCACCGACAGGAGATCGGTTGGATCAGCTTGCGGCTTGCTTGGCGACGCGCTTGACCGGCTTGCGAACCGCGCGATGCGGGGCCTTGGCTGCAGTCTTGCGTACCTTGCGTGGCGCGCGCTTGGTCTTCGGCTTCAGGCCCAACTTGTCCAGCACCGGGGCGAGACGCGCTTCGACGTCATTGCTGAACTTCAGCACTTTCGGCTGTACCTGGTGGCGCACGCCGTCAATATTTCCGCGCAGTTCGGACTGCATGCGGGTAATGGCCTTGCGTGTGTCGGTCATCGCAGTGTCGGTCGTGGCAACCGCACGCTTCACCGCAGCCTTGGTCTCGCGACGCGTCGCTACCAACATGCCGAGCGATGCCAACCACAGATGACGCACGGTGGGTTCGATGGTGACGGCTGTCTTGTTGCGGGGTGACTGCTTCTTGCGAGTGGCCATGATTGGCTCCAGAGGGGGATGTCTACGGACGCAGAATGGCCTCGGCGCGTCGAGCAAACACACTAGCCAATCCACGGCCTCGCGCTTGGTGCACGCAGGTAGAAATCTCAGGGCGAATTTGGAAAAGATGTCGGAGTAGATTTACTGCCGAGATTTTTTGGCTTTTCCACATGCCACTCAGGAAACTTTACTCTGACCCCTTTTCCGCGGGATGCTGCGTCTTCGACATCCGTCAGGGGCATTCGCATGGCAACCAAGAAAAGTAGCGCGTCCGGTTGGGCGGTATTTCCCCACGACGCCAAGGCATACACCTACGCCGGCGACGCCCTGAAAAAGGCATGGCCGAAGCTGCATACCAGCGATTGCGAACCCTACCCCGATGCCAAGCGCGCCGCTGCCCTGCTCAAGGCCGCTGGCAAAAGCGCCCCCAAACTCGATGCCGATGCCTTGGCCGAGGCACTGCAGGACGCGTGGCGCGCCTTCCACCACGGTGACTTCAAGGCTGCCTTCGATGCCGGCACCGCGCTGGGTCCAGTCGGAACATCGGTCGCAATCAAGGCGCTTGGCATCCACGCCACCTATCTGGTCGATGACGAAGCCGAACAACTCAAACGCTACGAACAGGCCGCGGCCCTTGCCGAAGCCGCAATCAAGGCACTACCCGATGATGCCAACAGCCACTACCGCCACGCATTCGCGCTGGGCCGCTATAGCCAGGGCCTGAGTATTGCAAAAGCACTGAAGATGGGTATCGCTACCAAGGTCCGAGTATCGCTGGATGCCGCGCTGGCGTTGGAACCCAAACACGCCGAAGCGCATACCGCGCTGGCGCTCTACCACGCCGAAATCATCAACAAGATCGGCGCAATGATCGGCGGCCTGACCTATGGCGCGAAGGCTTCGGAAGCCGACAGCCACATCAAGACCGCGCTCAAGCTGACCCCGGCGTCACCGATCGCGCATGTGGAGCACGGCAACATCCTGCTGTTGCTGGACGAGCGCCGCAATGAAGATGCCGCCGCGAGCGCCTATGAGAAAGCCGCCAAGTGCAAGCCGGTCGATGCAATGGAAGCGCTGGACGCGGCGTTCGCGCAATCGCAGCTCGAGTAGATCACACCCTTGGGAGCGCCGCTGATGGCACGACCACCTCACCAAACCGAAAGATCAGCCTTGCACCAAAGGGCGCTACACAAGGTTGGCAGCGGCGCTTCTAGGTCGGCGCAAATGCGCAAAGAACGCCACTGCACGCACGCGATCGCTACTCAACCGATACCAGCCGATGCAGAGCAGGACGAAGGCTGTCAAAAGGAGCGGATTAGGCACATTAAGGCGCATCGCCTGACCAACCGCAAGCCCGCAGACGAGGCTGAATACCGTCAGCCAGATTGCCGCCCTGGTCGGCCCGAAGCCGGCATCCTGCATCAGGTGGTGGATGTGGTCACGTCCCGCCGCGAAGGGCGAGCGCCCCTCGCGCAGACGGCGGACGATCAGGACGAGGCAGTCCATGACCGGAATCGGCAACAACCAAAGAGCAAGCAACGGATCAACCGGATACACAGGGTTCTGGGTCAGGCGGAACGCGATCCAAGCGATGAAAAGCCCGAGGAACTCACTGCCGGCATTACCGAGAAATGCATGCGCATGCGGTCGCCATGGCAGGCGCAGGTTCCACAGCAGGAACCCGCCGAGTGCACCCGCCAGCATCAGGACCCGGCTGGCGAGCAAGATGTTCCCAGCATAAATCGCAGCCGCCGACAGCATCAGAAGCGCCGCCAGGCCCAACGACCCCGCCAGCCCGTCCGCACCATCGATCATGTTCATCGCATTGACCAAACCAACCGTGGCAAACACAGTCAACGGCACGGACAGAATTCCAAGATGTGGATTTCCGAGCCCAAGCAAGGGACCCAAGTGATTGATCCTCACCCCACCCCAATAGATGATGACCAGCGCCGCGCTGATTTGCACCAGGATTCGCCAGTACCAACGCAGGTCGTATTTGTCGTCATACAGGCCCGCAGCTACCAGTAGCAAAGATGCAAACAAAAACGACAAGATCGTGAACGAAGGCGTATCGAAGACAACGAACGCCAGAAGGCTGCCGACGAACATCGCCAGGCCACCAATGACAGGCGTCGGCGCGGCATGATCCTTCCGGCCCGCGGGGTGGTCCAGCAAGTCGTAGCGGGTGGCCAATGGCTTGAGCAGCCAAAGCAACAGGCTGGTTGCAAGGAACGCCAGCAGCGCTCCCAGGAGATTCAAGGCTTCGAACAAGCAGTCCCCACGGGGTTATGGCAAGGCAGATGCCTGATTGGGCCAGAGTATCCCATCACGGGCGGTGCAGGCCAAGCAAAAGTCACGAATGCGCG
>JBKJOY010000121.1:0-10084 GCA_046595415.1 Thermomonas sp. | reverse complement strand
GCAGGCCCTCGCGCTGGCCCAAGGTGAAATAGAACACGCCGGGATGCTCGCCCAGCACGCAGCCTTGTGGGTCGCGGATCTCACCGGGCCTGGCAGGCAGGTAGCGGGACAGAAACTCGCGGAAATCGCGCTCGCCGATGAAGCAAATCCCGGTGGAATCCTTTTTGGTCGCCGTTGGCAAGCCTGCCTCCAGGGCGATGCTGCGTACTTCATCTTTTTGCAGTTCGCCCAGCGGAAACCGCGTGGCCGCTAGCTGTGCCTGGCCCAGTTGATGCAGGAAATAGCTCTGGTCCTTGCCGCGGTCGCGTGCGCGCAGCAGGCGATAGCGTCCGTCCACGCAGTCCACGCGGGCGTAATGACCGGTGGCAATGGTGTCAGCGCCAAGCTCCTGCGCGGCATCGAGGAAATGCTTGAACTTGATCTCGCGGTTGCACAGCACGTCCGGGTTCGGCGTACGCCCGGCGGCGTATTCGGCCAAAAAATGCGTGAACACGCCATCCCAGTATTCTCGCGAGAAGTCGCGGAAGCGAATCGGCAGGCCCAGCGTTCCGCAGACCGCGACCGCATCACGGCGATCATCCTCGGCGCGGCAGTCTCCTTTTCCGTCGTCTGCCCAGTTCTGCATGAACAGGCCAGTGACATCCACGCCCTGGTCACGCAGGAGCAGGGCGGCCACCGAAGAATCGACGCCACCTGACATCCCGACCACCACCTGATCGCCACTCATGCCAAGTGGCTCACCAGTGACAGTGGATGACGATTCCCGCCGAGGTAGTCGGCGACCGTGCGCCAGACCAAGGGGCTGCGGTGGCGCGATGCCTGCGCCTGCAGTTCTTCGGGCGTCAGCCACAGGGCACGGACGATGCCTTCGTCCAGCTGGTATCCGGGGATTTCCTCCACGACCTCGGCGGCGAAGGCGAAGCGCAGGTAATGTCGGCCATCAGTTTCACCGGGACGCGCGGGCGCCTTCCATTGATAGGCGCCAACGACGTGGGTGGGGCGGACGATCCAGCCGGTTTCCTCGCGGGTTTCGCGCACGGCGGCTTCCACCAGGCTCTCGTCGGGTTCCAAGTGGCCGGCGGGCTGGTTGATCACCAACTGGTTGTTGGCACGTTCCTCCACGCACAGCAGTCTGCCGTCGCGCACGACGATTGTCGCGACGGTGACATCCGGCTGCCAGAAACGACCTTCGCGATAGGTCATGTCAATGGGCCCATGCGGGCTTGGGTATCGATACGCATGCCCACATTCTGTCTGTTGCCATGGACGACGTCCATGCATGCCGCCCTGCGCATCAACCCTCTTTATAATCGGTCCATGCCACAACACACAGACAAACCCGAACATCAACACGACCATGGCGTCGTCGTCGCGCCCAGCCGGCCTGAAACAGCGCGCCCGCCGCTGTATTCGGTGATGTTGCTGAACGACGACTACACACCGATGGACTTCGTGATCGAGGTGCTCACCCGCTTTTTCACGCTCGACCTGGAACGCGCCACCCAGGTGATGTTGCACGTGCATACGCGTGGTCGCGGCGTTTGCGGCGTCTTCACGCGCGAGATCGCGGAATCCAAGGTCGCGCAGGTGAATGAATATTCGCGGATGAACCAACATCCCCTGTTGTGCACGATGGAGAAGGCGTAGAAAGACTTGTGTGGGGTGCGCTAAAACCCCACATAACAGGAAGTCGCATACGGAGGGTTGTACCCCCATGTTCAGCAAGGATCTAGAGCACACCATCGGCCAGTGCTACAAGCGCGCTCGTGACGCGCGCCACGAATTCATGACGGTCGAACACCTGCTGTTGGCGCTGTTGGACAACGCCTCGGCGGAAGCCGTGCTCAAGGCGGTGGGTGCCGACTTCCCGCACCTGCGCCACGAACTGGAAGAGGCGATCGAAGCGTCGGTCAACCAGTTGGCCGAAGACGATGGGCGCGACACCCAGCCCACGCTGGGCTTCCAGCGCGTGCTCCAGCGTGCCGTGTATCACGTGCAATCTTCCGGCAACAAGGAAGTCACCGGCGCCAACGTGCTGGTTGCGATCTTCGGCGAAAAGGATTCGCACGCCACGTACTTCCTCAACAAGCAGGATGTGCATCGGCTGGACGTCGTCAATTACATCTCGCATGGCATCGCCCATCACGATGGCGAAGGTGAAAAGCCCGCCGCCAGCGACACCCCGCAAGGCGAGGGCGCGGAGGGAGAACAGAAGGGCGATCCGTTGTCCGAATTCGCCAGCAACCTCAATGAACTGGCCGCGGCTGGCAAGATCGACCCGTTGGTCGGCCGCGCCGAGGAAGTCGAGCGCACCATTCAAATATTGTGCCGTCGGCGCAAGAACAATCCGCTGTATGTCGGCGAAGCCGGGGTCGGCAAGACGGCTCTGGCTGAAGGGCTGGCCAAGCGCATCGTCGATGGCGACGTGCCCGAGGTGCTGAGCGAAGCAGTGATCTATTCGCTTGACCTCGGCGCGTTGGTCGCCGGCACCAAGTATCGGGGTGATTTCGAAAAGCGCCTGAAGGGCGTGCTGGTGGCGCTCAAGAAGCAGCCGAACGCGATCTTGTTCATCGATGAGATCCACACCATCATTGGCGCGGGTTCAGCGTCCGGCGGCACGATGGACGCGTCCAACCTGATCAAACCGGTGCTGGCCAACGGTGACTTGCGCTGCATTGGATCCACCACGTTCCAGGAATACCGCGGGATCTTCGAGAAGGATCGTGCGCTGGCACGCCGCTTCCAGAAAATCGACATTGTCGAGCCAACCATTGGCGAAACGATCGAGATCCTGAAAGGCCTGAAGCCGCGCTACGAGCTACACCACGGCGTCAGCTATGCGGACGACGCGATCAAGGCCGCGGTGGATCTGTCGGTCAAGCACATAGGTGATCGATTGCTGCCGGACAAGGCGATCGACGTGATTGACGAAGCCGGCGCGCGCCAACGCCTGATGCCGGTGGAGTTGCGCAAGAGCCTGATCGACGTCGAGGAAATCGAAACAATCGTGGCCAAGATGGCACGCATCCCCGCCAAGCAGGTGAGCTCATCCGACAAGGATGTGCTGCAGCACCTGGAGCGCAACTTGAAGATGGTGATCTTCGGTCAAGATGAAGCAATCGGTAACTTGACCTCGGCCATCAAGCTGGCGCGCTCTGGGCTGGGCAACCCGGACAAGCCCATCGGTAATTTCCTGTTCGCCGGGCCGACTGGCGTTGGCAAGACCGAAGTCACCAAGCAACTCGCAATGCAGCTGGGCATCGAGCTGGTCCGCTTCGACATGTCCGAATATATGGAGTCGCATTCGGTGAGCCGCTTGATCGGTGCGCCGCCTGGCTATGTAGGCTTCGACCAAGGCGGCCTGCTGACCGAGAAAATCGTGAAGACGCCGCACTGCGTGTTGCTGCTGGACGAGATTGAAAAAGCGCACCCGGATATTTTCAACATCCTGTTGCAAGTCATGGATCGTGGTGCGCTGACCGATACCAACGGGCGCGAGGCGAATTTCCGCAACGTGGTGCTGGTGATGACCACCAATGCAGGGGCGACTCAAGCCGCGCGCCGTACGATTGGCTTCACCAAGCAGGATCACAGCAGCGATTCTATGGAAGCGATTCGCCGTGGCTTCACCCCGGAATTCCGCAACCGGCTGGATGCGGTGGTGCAGTTCCAGGCACTGGGCTTCGAACACATCCTGCGCGTGGTGGACAAGTTCCTGATCGAACTCGAGGTCCTGTTGCATGAGAAGCAAGTGAGCCTGTCAGCCACGCCGGAAGCACGCGACTGGTTGGCCAAGCACGGTTTCGATCCGCTGATGGGCGCACGCCCGATGGCACGGCTGATCCAGGACAAGATCAAGCGTCCGCTGGCTGACGAGCTGCTGTTCGGCAAGCTGATGAGTGGCGGCCGGGTCAACCTGGAGGTGATGGACGACGAATTGCGCCTCGACGTGCAGCCCGAACTGGACAAGTTGTTGCCGGCTGTCGTCGAGTAGCTTGCTTGCAACTGGAAACGAAAAAGGCGGCCACTGGCCGCCTTTTTCATCATACCTACCGACGTTACAGTTATTTCATACGGTAGGTGATACGACCCTTGGTGAGGTCGTAAGGTGTCATTTCGATCTTGACCTTGTCGCCGGTCAGGATACGGATGTAGTTCTTGCGCATGCGTCCGGAGATATGCGCAATGATCTCGTGCCCGTTCTCCAACTTGACCCGGAACATGGTGTTCGGGAGGGTTTCGGAGATCGTGCCTTCAAATTCGATGACGTCGTCTTTCGCCATGTGTTCCTATGTGTAGCTAATGTGGGCCAGATTTGAGCCCGAAGCCGAGCATTGTGACACGTGGATGGGGCTGTTGCAAAAAAACCGTTAAGCGGAAGCCTTGTCGGCAAGCGCAGTAGCAGGATATTCGCCAAATTCATCTGACCAGGTTCCGGGTCCTTGAATGTGGTCTCGTAATTCCGCCAGTGAGTCGAGGTACTCAGCGCGTGGCCACACTTCCACGCCCAAGCGATTGGTGTGGTCGTTCGGCACTTGGGCATCGAGCAGCGGACACCCGTGCGCATGCAGGTGTTTGGCCAGCGCTACCAAGGCAACGGTGGATGCGCCTGATTCGGCGGAAAACATGCTCTCGCCGCAGAACATCCGACCGATACCCAAGCCGTAAAGTCCGCCGACCAGCCTGCCTCCATCAGGCGCGCTGCCATCGAATACTTCCATGCTGTGCGCATGCCCAAGCCGATGCAACGAGATGTAGGCGCGTTGCATCGCCGGGGTAATCCAGGTCCCCGCTTGGCCGGCACGAGCAGCAGAAGCGCAGGCTGCGATGACCTTTTCGAAAGCAGTGTCCATCCGCACGATCCAGTGTGAGGTGCGCAACGTGCGACGCAGTCGCGTAGGCAAACGAACCGCATCGGTGCGGAATACCGCGCGTTGCGATGGGCTCCACCACAGGATCGGCTCACCCTCGGAATACCAAGGGAAGATGCCGTTGTAGTAGGCGTTGAGTAATCGCTGCGGGGCAAGATCGCCGCCGAATGCCAGCAGACCGTCCGGCTCCTCAAGTGCAGTGTCTGCCGGCGGAAAAGCCGCATCAGCATTTGGGGACAGCTGCGGAAGCCGCAAACTCATGTCGAAACGACTTGGCGGAACGGCGAATGTTCGGCCAGCTGGTCAAGATGCTCGCGCACTGAAGCTCGCTCGTCTGCGCACCACTGGCCCAGCGCCATTGCAAAGCGCGGATCAGACACAAGATGACGACTGCGCACCAGTGTCGGCAGGAACCCGCGGGCGATCTTGTGTCGTCCCTGTGCGCCCGGTTCGAACTTGGTCAGCCCTTCACGCAGGCAATAGTCGATCCCCTGGTAATAACAAGTTTCGAAATGCAGGCCGCTGTGGACGTTCCCAGCGGAAGCAGCGGACGCGCCCCAATAACGCCCATACAGAGTATCGCCACCACGAAAGCAGAGCGCGCCGGCAATCGGCACGCCATCCAGTTCGGCCAGGAACATCACCAGTTGTCGGGGCATCGTGCGGGCGAGGTGGCGAAGGAAGTCGAGCGTCAATGCAGGCGAGTTACCGTATTCGGCGAATGTCTGCAGGTAGAAGCCATGCATCGCCTGGAGGTCATCATCGCTCGCCCCAACCCCATGCACGATGCGGAAGCCAATGCCCGCATCACGCACCTTGCGCCGTTCCTGGCGGATGTTCTTGCGATGCTTGTGGTCCATCGCCGCGAGGAAGTCCTCAAACGTGTTCCAGCCGGCGGTGTTGTGCCAATGGAACTGGATGTCCTCGCGCAGCATCCAGTCGTCATTGAAGGCGGCATCATCGGTTTCGGAATGGAAATTGACGTGTGCCGAGGACAGGTCCGACCCGCGCATGTGCGACGCCATCGCTTGCAACAATGCAACGCACGCATCGTGATCGCGGGCCAGCAAACGCGGCCCGGTCACGGGCGAATAGGGCACGGCCCCCAACCACTTCGGGAAATAGTCCAATCCGTGCTGCGCATAGGCATGCGCCCACGCGTGGTCGAACACGAATTCCCCGTGCGAGTTGTCCTTCAGGTAAGCCGGTGCGGCGGCCACCAATGCATCGCCGTCCCACAGTGCGAGGTGGTGCGGCGTCCAACCCCAATCTGACCGCAGGCAGCCCGACGTTTCCATGCCGGCCAGGAACGCATGCGCGATGAAGGGATTGCGCCCGTCGTGCAGCGCATCCCAATCATCGGCGCGAATCTCTGAAAGCGCGCGATGGATGCGCGCCCGGACCATCAGTGGGCGTCGTCCAGGAACTTCTCGGCATCCAGCGCGGCCATGCAACCAAACCCCGCCGAGGTGATCGCCTGACGGTAAACCTGGTCGGCGACATCGCCTGCAGCGAAGACACCCGGCACGGACGTCTGCGTCGCGTTGCCATCCAGACCCGTGGTGATCGTCAGGTAGCCGTTCTTCATCGCCAACTGGCCATCGAACAATTGCGTGTTGGGGCTGTGGCCGATCGCGACGAAGAACCCGTGCAGCGGGATTTCGCGGGTGCTGCCGTCCAGCACCGACTTGACCCGCATCCCGGTGACGCCGGCATCGTTGCCCAGCACTTCATCGACCGTGTGGTGCCAGACCGGCTCGATCTTGCCCGCCTCGATCTTGGCGCGCAGCTTGTCCTGCATGATCTTCTCCGCGCGCAGGGTGTCCCGGCGATGCACCAGATAGACCTTGCGGGCGATGTTGGACAGGTATAGCGCTTCCTCGACCGCGGTATTGCCGCCGCCGATCACCGCCACGTCCTGGTCCTTGTAGAAGAACCCGTCGCAGGTCGCGCAGGCGGACACGCCGCGGCCCTTGAAGGTTTCTTCGGACGGAATACCCAAGTATTTGGCCGTCGCGCCAGTGGCAATGATCAAGGCGTCGGCGGTGTAATCGCCGGAATCGCCCTTGAGACGGAACGGGCGCTGCGACAGGTCGGCAGTGTGGATGTGGTCGAAGATCGTCTCGGTATCGAAGCGCTCTGCGTGCGCTTGCATCCGCGCCATCAGGTCCGGGCCCATCAAGCCATGCGCGTCGCCGGGCCAGTTGTCGACCTCGGTGGTGGTCATCAGCTGGCCGCCCATTGCCATGCCGGTGATCACGACGGGTTTCAGGTTGGCGCGCGCAGCGTAAACGGCAGCGGTCCAGCCTGCGGGGCCGGAGCCCAGGATCAACAACTTGGTGTGCTTGGTCGGGTTCATCGAGTGGAGTCCAGGCTCTATAATTGCGCGGCTGTCCGCGGTCCATCGCGGATTTTCATTGTCGAAAACAACATCCGCTGCGTGCCCACTAGCTTGGCGGCCGCATCGACCCATTACAAGGCACGTCGCTGCAACAGTCTGGTTGCCGCGCCGGCGCTCAACCCCAGCAGGAGTTCGTCATGCGCATCGGTGTACCGAAGGAAACCAAGACCCTGGAAGGGCGCGTTGCACTGGTACCTGCCGCGGCAGGCGACCTGGTCAAGCGTGGCCATGAAGTTTGGGTGGAGCAGGGTGCAGGCCTGAAGTCCGGCTTCAAGGATGAGCAGTACACAAAGCTGGGCGTAAAGATTGCGCCGGACGCCGCCGCGCTGTACGAGAAGGGCGAAATGATCGTCAAGGTCAAGGAGCCGATCGAAGGCGACCTCGCGCTGCTACGCAAGGACCACTTGCTGTTCTGCTACCTGCACCTGGCCGCCGAACCGGCGTTGACCAAGCGTTTGCTGGATATTGGCCTGACCGGCATTGCGTTTGAAACCGTCGAGCTGCCGAACGGCGACCTGCCTTTGCTGGCACCGATGTCGGTGATCGCCGGCAAGATCGGCGTGCAGGTCGGCACCCATCTGCTGCATCTGCCCGAGGGCGGCAAGGGCAAGCTGCTTGGCGGACTGCCTTCGACCGAGCGCGGCAAGGTCGTGGTATTCGGTGCGGGCAAGGCAGGCGGCGCGTCCGCGGCACTCGCAGCCAGCGCGGGTGCGAACGTGACGGTATTCGAGATGCGCCAGGACCGCATGGACGACATGATGCGGCTCGGCAACAACGTGACCGCGCTGTACCCGTACCACGACCTGGTGGCAGCAGAAGTGGCATCCGCGGATCTGGTGATCGGCGCGGTCCTCGTCACTGGCGCAAAGGCCCCGCACGTGATGACCCGCGAGATGCTGCGTTCGATGGAAGATGGCAGCGTCGTCGTCGACATCGCCATCGACCAGGGCGGTTGTTTCGAAACCTCGCGTCCTACCTCATGGAAAGAGCCGACGTATGTGGAAGAAGGCGTCATCCACTTTTGCGTGACCAACATGCCAGGCGCGGTGCCGCAAACCAGTTCGCAGGCCATTTGCGCGGCGATCCTGCCGTGGGTCAACAAGTTGGCATCTGGCAACTGGCGCGACAACCTGGCATTGCTGCGCGGGATCAACGTGGAAGCCGGAAAGCTGGTCCATCCGGCCCTGCAGGACATGGATCTTTGACGTACTATCAAAGGCCTAGGGGAACTTCCTGAGGTTTAGTAACAGGTGGCACGTAGCGCGCCCGACATCATGAAAGCTGGCCGCAAGCCAGCCGCCAAGCAGGACAAGCCCACGTCCGGCGTGAATCCACGCCGGCAACGGCTGTGGCGTGACCTCGCGATGATCGCCATCGCGCCACTGCTGCTGTTCCTGTTGGCCAGCCTGATCACGTATTCCCCCTCCGATCAGGGGTGGGCGAACACGGGCGGCATCACCGTGCCCATCCACAACGCCTGCGGTCGCGTAGGTGCGTGGATCGCGGACGTGCTGCTGGGATTGACTGGCTATGTCGCGTTCCTGCTGCCTTTTGTGCTGGGCGCAATCGCCTGGATCGCCCTGTTCGGGATGGATACTGACGGCGATGGCGAGGTCGACCTTGGACCTGCATTGCGCCTGGTTGGCATTGTCGGGTTTCTGGTCGCGAGTTGCGGGCTGCTGAAACTGCGTGTAGCTGGCTCCAACGACCTCATGGCCGGCAGTGGCGGTGTCTTGGGCAAGTTGGTCGGCAATTCACTGCACACCATGTTTGGTGGGCTTGGCGCCAACCTGTTCCTGCTGAGCCTGTTCCTGATTTCGGTGACGCTTGCGACGGGATTGTCCTGGCTGGCGGTGATGGACCGCATCGGCAAGTGGACGCTGGCGTTGCCGGATACGCTCAACAAGCTGTTCCGGCGAAGCAGCAAGCAGGCCAGTGAATGGAGCGAAGCGCGGGCGTTTCGCGAAGAACGCGACCAGTCGCGCAAGGTTGATTCCGGGCTGCGCGCAAAGCGTGCGCCAGTCAAGATCGAACCGCCTGCCGCGCCCGTGGTGGAAAAAAGCGAACGCGCCAAGCGCGAGCAACAGATCCCGCTGTTTCATGTCAGCGACGGCAGCGGTATTCCGCCGCTCGCGTTGCTGGATGATCCCAAGCCGCAGCCGAAGGGTTACAGCGAAGAAACCCTGGAAACCCTGTCGCGACAGATCGAGTTCAAACTCAAGGATTTCCGCATCGATGCGGAGGTCGTTGGCGCCTATCCGGGCCCGGTGATCACCCGCTTTGAAGTACAGCCAGCACCGGGCGTCAAAGTCAGCCAGATCAGCTCGCTGGACAAGGACATCGCCCGCGGTTTGAGCGTGAAGTCGGTGCGCGTGGTCGATGTGATCCCGGGCAAGTCGGTGATTGGCCTGGAAACCCCGAACACCCATCGCGAGATGATCTATCTCAGCGAATTGTTGCGCTCCAAGGAATACGACAAATCCGCCAGTCCGCTCACGCTGGCGCTGGGCAAGGATATCGGCGGCCGCCCGACCGTGGCCGACCTTGCGCGCATGCCTCACCTGTTGGTTGCCGGTACGACGGGGTCGGGCAAGTCAGTGGCGGTGAACGCAATGGTTCTAAGCCTGCTTTACAAGGCGTCCGCCAAGGATGTACGGATGCTGATGATCGACCCGAAGATGCTGGAACTCTCGGTCTACCAAGGCATCCCGCATCTGCTGGCGCCCGTCGTCACCGACATGAAAGAGGCCGCCAATGGCCTGCGCTGGTGCGTGGCGGAAATGGAACGCCGCTACAAGCTGATGAGCGCGGT
>JBKJOY010000396.1:0-8637 GCA_046595415.1 Thermomonas sp. | reverse complement strand
GCATTCGAATCCCAGCCAGCATCAAACGTCAGGATCAGCGGGTTGCTAAGGTTGGCCGTCGTGCGCAGGCGCTCGTCAGCCAGGCGCAGGTCCACCGGGATCATGAGCCGGCAACCGCTGCTTCCCCCCGTCCGCGCAAGCACCGTCGCAATCCGCGCGGTTGGTGAGTCGACCCGTCCACTCACCTGGCGAAGCTCGTGGATAAAACCAGGCTCCGTTTCACCCGATGGTGTATCCGATGGCAGCCCGGCAGGCGAGGGCCATTCGGCTTTGAAGGCTGGCATGAGGCGCCGATGCGGCGACGTCGCCACAACACTCCAATCGTCCACATCGGCGCGCGAGCCAAGCAGGGCCTCCCCGCGCAAGGCACGGAACAGTTCCTGCGCGAAATACATCAGCCCGGCCGCGTCCATCAATGCATGCGCGCAGCGCAGTACCAGGCCAGTTCCTTCCCAGCGCAGCAACTCGATGGGAGGGCCCATGTCCATTGGCAGGCGACGCCGAAGTGCAGGATGCTGCAACGAGAATGGTGTGCCATTCGCGATCTCGGTCAGGCGTGGAGATCGACCTTGATCCCACCACCACCGCCCAACGGCCTGAAGCCGGGCTGCCGGGTTCGCAACCGCAGTCTCGACCAGCGCCCGCGCGAGCGCATCTGTTGGAGGCAGCCGCGCCATCTCGATCTTCAATTGGATCGCAAACGGCGGAAGCTCCGGCTCCATGCACAGGTACAGCCACTCGGTCGGTGTGATCCGCCGTATTCGCCTGCCGTTTCGGGTCATGTCGTGAGGTTGTGCTTCACCCAGATGCGCGAAGTCCGATCTTAGCTGGATGACCTGCATGTTCGCGGGTCCATGGCACGACCCGCGCCTGCGATGCGGACTCTCGCGGCCATCCGACGTGCTCTGCTGCATCAGGACAATCAACCCACAACGGCTCGCCACGGGACTGGTGATCCAGTGGCAGTGGCATCGACCTCGCGGTTGACCTCCACGGCAATCGGACACCACTCACCCAAATTTTGCCGGAACCAACCGACAGAGCTAGAAACTCATAGCCACCATCCAAGTGACCAGGCAACGCAACGCGACAACCATGCCCCCACGTCACGGATTCCTCGACATTGCACCGCTCGACAAGCGTGGCTTCACTTGGCCGACGAATGGTCTTGCCATACTGTGCGAGGCAATGTACTGTGCATTAAACATCACAAGGCGAAGCACGGTGGATGGCAAGGCTTCCAAAGAGACCCGCGAGACCCCGGCATCCAAGCTGCAGCTCGAGTTGCGCCGCGGCGCACTGGTGCTGGCCGTGCTTTCGCAATTGCGGGATGTCCAATACGGCTATTCCCTGCGCCAGGCGCTGGCCGCACGGGGGATGCCGATCGAGGAAGGCACGCTCTATCCGCTACTGCGCAGGCTGGAAGCCCAAGGCCTCCTCGACTCCGAATGGCGGATCGAGGACGGGCCACCACGTCGCTATTACCACTTGAACACCGCTGGCGAGGCGTTGCTCGCTGACCTGACCGCCACCTGGAACGCCCTCGTCGGGACCATGGCCGGACTGCTTGAAGGAGATGCACCGTGATGCAACCGAATGACGTCATCGAATCCTATGTAGTGGATGTGATGCGCCGCGTAATGGCCAAGGATCGCAACGAGGTGGGCCTTGAGTTGCGTGGCTTGTTGACCGAAATGCTGGACGACCGCGCGCAGGCCGCCGGGAGGATCGCGGACGATGCAATGGTGCTCGGCATGCTGCGCGATTTCGGCACGCCGGCCGAGGTCGCCGCGCGTTATCGCCCATCGGGCATGTTGATTATTCCGGCCGAGCAAACGCGCTCGTTCGCCACGATGTCGATCATCGGCATTGCCCTGCAATGGGCGCTGACCCTGCCGCAGGTGTTCGATGGCAGCTTGCCGATCGGCGCGTGGTGGTTGACGTGGGGACTGGGCGCATTCTGGTGGCCCGGCTTCCAGGCCATGATGGCCTTGCTGGTCGCGTGGTTGCGTTCGCGCGGGATGTTCCTGCCGAAGTGGACACCGCGCATCGCCGATCCCGACCGTGTGGATCGTGGCGGCATGCTCGCCGGGATGGTAGCCATCGCGATCGCGATCGGCTTCATGATTGCCCTGCCTTGGCTGGTGGGGCTGATGCCCGAGCCAATCGCTCGCGTGCTGGCATTCGACCCTGAATTCCTGCGTGCACGTGCATGGCCGGCCGTTGTGCTCTGGCTTGGCTCGTTCGCACTCATGTTCACGGTGCTGCGTCAGGGTCGCCAAAGCATGTTGACCCGGCGGCTGGAACTCGGCGGCAATCTTGCCTTCGTGGCTCTGTTGGCCTGGTGGCTGTCCGCCGGCGACATCTTCGTCGAGAAGGCGACCAATGACGGCGCGCGTAGCGCCCTGGCGCTGGTCATTGCCTTCATCGTCATCGACCTCGCGATCAAGCTCTACCGCCGTCGGCCACGCATCGAGGCAACGCGGCTTACCCACTAAGTGCCCGACACCCCGGCTAACGCCGGGAAGCCAAACACGGTGTGCGTCACTTGCTGCACCCGCCCCAACGCCTGCCAAGGAGTTCCATCATGCGTCGTGCATGCCTGGTTTCGCTCGCCCTGAGTTTGGTGATATCGCCTCTGTCGGCGCAGACCGCACCGACGCCCACACCTGCTGCCAAAGTTGCCACTTCGACGCCTTACGTCAAACCCGCGCCGCCTGGCGAGCTGGTCGACATAGGCGGTCGCCGCCTGCACATCAGCTGCAAGGGCGATGCAACCGGCCCAACCGTGATCTTCGAAGCTGGCCTGTCGCAATACACCGCAACCTCGACTTACGGCAAAGCGCAGGACCTGATCGCGCCCTTCGCCCGCGTGTGCGTCTACGACCGCGCAGGCCTTGGCTGGAGCGACAAGGCCACGAGCCTGCATACGCAGCAGGACATGGTCAAAGACCTGCACACGCTCGTCGCCGCAAGCAAACTGCAAGGACCGCTGGTATTGGTTGGGCATTCGATCGGTGGACTGCTGGCACGCATGTACGTGAAGACGTATCCCGGCGATGTGGCGGGCATGGTGCTGGTCGATGCCACGCCGGAGTCCTACCTGTATGTGCCTGGCGCTGCCGAAGCGCGCCAGGGCATCGTCGCCAAGATCGCTGAAGGCCTCAAGGTCGCAAAACCCGGCCTACCTGTCGTACCGCTGCCGGGAATGACGGATCCGAACATCATCATCGCCTTCCTGCCCGAGGTGCTTGACACCCTCAAGCAGGAATACGAGGCCATCGACCTGGTGCCGAAGGCCATGCAGGGGCCAAACGGATATGGCACGTTGGGAGACATGCCGCTGGTGGTCATCCGCCGTGGCAAGAAAGCCATCCCGGCAACAGCGGACGACCAGCAATGGATCGAGTTGCAGACGCCACTTGCGGCCCTCTCAAGCCGAAGCGAACTGGTGATCGCCGAAGGCGCAGGCCACGTCATTCCCTACGAGGCACCGCAAGTGGTGGCCGATGCGGTGAAGCGGGTGTTGTCGCAACTCAAATGAGTGGTTGCGCTGCGGTCGCATGAGCTGCTGGCGTATTGCGGCCCCGGCAGGCATCGGGGCCGCAGGACTTAGATGACAAATGCAGGCCCGTGCGACCGAGCGATATCAGCCAAGTAGCGTTGGATTCAATTGCCACGCCTCGAAATTCAATGCAGCCGCGAAACTGACCCATGCCAGATACGGCAGCAGCAATGCGCCCGCCAATGGACGGACGCGCCAGAAATCCATCGAGATAGCCAGGACGAACATCCACAGCAGCAGGATGTCGGCGAACGCCCAGCCGCCTTTGTGCCAGGCGAAGAACAGCCAGCTCCACAGCGCGTTGACCGCCAGTTGCGCAATGAACATACCCAGCGCGTTGCCATTGCGGATGAACCCGCCCTTGCGCCATACCAGCCAGGCTGCGATTCCCATCAGCGTAAACAGCACGATCCAGACCGGGCCGAACAACCCCGCGGATGGCGCCCAGTCGGGCAGCACCAAGCTGGCGTAAAAGTCCTTGGCCTGCATGGATCCGGCAGCGCCGATGGCGGACGTGGCGAAGCACAACGCCAGCCAGCCGATCAGACCGAGGGTTGCGTTCTGCGAGGACTTGGCTTGCATGGGGACTCTCTCGGTTGTGAGGTGATGCCACTGTCGATCTCGATTCTCCGCGCAAGACTCGTCCCCTAGTCATGCAAGGCTGCGCCTGCTACCAGATGTTGCCGGCACCCGGTGTATAGGAAGCGCCGATCACGCTTTGCGCGATGATCGTATCGCAACGGATCACCCGTGCCGTCACGATGCCGGCATCTAGGTTGATCAGTCCCGCTGAAATCGTGACGACGCCGGACTCGATCCGGATACTGCCGCCCGGCGCATCGATCCTGATACCGGTGGCATTCAGGACGATTTTGGATCCCAGGTTCGTATCCAGGCTGATACTCGCGTCCGCGTCCGTCAGCACGATCTTCAAGTCGCCGGTGGTGCGAATGACTTCCGTGTTGCGGGTAATCTGATTTTGAGTACCAGGCGTGGGGGTGACGCTGCCCATGTGTGTCTCCTAGAGGTGAATACGGTTATAGCCATCCACGTGATACGGCGCCACACGAGGCCACCGATCCCGGTGTCATTTCACCCGCGTAGCCCGCTGCATGCGCGAGAACGGATGGCCGTTGCAGCCCGAGCGTGGCGTCTGCCGACGTGAGATGTCGGTGCCTTCAGCCTCGGCAGCGGTTGCAGCCTTGTAGGCACTCAGGCAGAACGCCCATTCCCAGGGCGGCATGCCCGGCAGCAGCATCCAGTCGATGCGCGTCCACAAGCCCTGATCGGAAGGATTGGCGGCATCGTTGCGTGCGATCAGGTACTGCTGGTCGGCATGCCACTGGACGATGCGGTAGCGCGCACGTGGCTGCTGGTGCCACTCGTCCGCCGAGATGTTGTATTGGATGCCGTAATCATCGGCGAACCGGCCGAGCACGAAAGCGGGCGCCACCGCGGCGGGTGCACGCCTCACGGAGACCTCGTGGCCTGCACACGCGGCAAGACCACAGGACAAGACCAATAGTGCGATGCGTGGGTTGGGAGGCATGACGATGACCGATGGGTTCCCGGTGCATCGAATACCATCCATCAGCCCTCCGCAAGCCACGTTCACCACGCACCACAGGAACGCGACGCAATGACCCACGACCCACATCCGGATCCGGATCCGGCCAACTTGGAACTATCGCCCGCTGACATGCAGGCGATGGGCAACCTGGTGGTGGCACGTTCGGTGGCGCACCTGTCCGCACTGGACGCGAACCCGATCCTCGGCGACTACAGCGAGATCGAGGCGTTTTGCCGATCCCTGCGCGAGGACGCACCGGAACACGGCACGGCGCTGGACGCGCTGCTGGATCCCTTGTTCGATGCGTGGATCCCGCGCTCATTCGGCACGCCGCATGCCGGCTACATGGCCTATATCCCGGGCGGCGGTGTGTACACGGCGGCACTGGCGGACTTCATCGCCGATGCCACCAACCGCTATACCGGCGTCTGGCAGGCCGCGCCGGCACTGGTCCAGCTGGAAGCCAACACACTCGACTGGCTGCGCGACTGGATGCAATTCCCGGCAAGCGCGCGCGGGCTGTTCACCACCGGTGGTTCGATGGCGATCTTCAACGCGATTGCCTGCGCACGTGAAAAATTGCTCGGCCACGACATCCGCTCCGGCACGCTGTATGTGAGTTCGCAGACCCATCATTGCGTGGCGAAAGCCGCCAAACTTGCCGGCATCGCGCATGACCGGGTGCGCGTGGTCGAGGTCGATGTCGACTTCCGCATGCGCGTGGATGCGCTTGAGCACGCTATCGCCGTTGATCGTGCCGCTGGCCTGACACCGTTCATGGTGTTCTCCACCGCCGGCACCACCAGTACCGGCGCGGTTGATCCGATCGATGCGGTCGCCGACATCGCCACGCGCGAACAGCTGTGGCATCACGTCGATGGTGCCTACGGTGGCTTCTTCCACATGGTGCCCACGCTGCGGCCGCTGCTAGGCGGGCTGTCGCGCGCGGACTCGCTCACCCTGGATCCGCACAAGGGCATGTTCATGCCGTACGGGACTGGTGCCTTGCTGGTGCGCGATGGCGAAGCGCTGCGTGCATTGCATGCATCCACTGCGGGCTATCTGCCGGACAACCAGAATGAGTTCTACGATCCCGCGCAATACGGCCCGGATCTGTCACGCGGTTTCCCGGGCCTGCGGATCTGGCTGACGCTCAAATTTTTCGGGGCCGCGCGTTACCGCGCAGCACTCACTGAGAAACGCGAGCTTGCGCTGTGGGCTGCTGCACAAATCGCCCGTATTCCCGGCATCGTGATGGATGCGATGCCGCAGCTGTCGTTGTTCGCCTTCCACTTGGAGAGCCGGGCGCTCGACACGCTGGCAGCTCAAAACGCGGCGACGCGTGCGTTGATGGAGCGGGTCACCGCGCGTGGTGACGTGATGTTGACCGGTGCGATGGTCGGCGAGCGATTCCTTGGCCGGGTGTGCGTATTGAGTTTCCGAACGCGTCGTACGCAGATGGAAACCTGCGTGCGCCAACTCGCGGAAGAATGCGCGGCATTGCTTGCTAAGGCTGAACACGACAGGCGCAATTAGCGCTCAAGGGCGATGCCGGCAGCAGGCCGGCATCATCTTCGATCCAGCAATTGGCAACGATCAGGCAGCCGCTTCCTGCTCGACTGGCTGCAGGCTCACCACCAGCTCCTCCAGTTCGCCGATTTCCGCCTCAAGCGCGTCATAGAACTCCGCTTGGCGCGTCATCAGGTCCTCGATCTTGCCAGCGACCTTGAGTTTCTTGAGCTCGCCATCAAACAGCAACCACTGGGCAGTCAATTGCTCGACGTAAGTTTTGGAGTAGTGACGCATTTCCTTGAGCTGGTTCAAGGTGGTGGCGACATGTTCGAGCGGGGTCTTGGTATCGGCGGTCATGGCGAGCTCCATTGCGGTGATGTGGTTGCACCCTAGCTGGACGAAGCTGGCTGCAATGCCAACACGCATCGCTCACGTCACACCAAGTGAACGCAAACTTCGCAGGTGGTTCATCTAGAACCATGACGCCGCCTTCGTAGCCGATCACTGCCTCCGTTTGACACTTTCCAGTTCATTGGGCGCTTTCAAGCCGAAGGTGGTCGGGTCGGTGTTGATCGCACCTCAGCTTGCGGGTGGCTTGACTCTGGACTCTAGTCAAGAGTTCATACTCGTCCCCTGGCCATCAGGGATACCACGATGAAAATCGGAGCACTGGCTCATCGGGTCGATGTGGGCATCGACACCATCCGCTACTACGAGCGCGAGGGCGTGATTCCACCGCCGATGCGGCGAGAGTCCGGCTATCGCGAGTACGGCGAAGGCGACGTGTCGCGACTGCGTTTCGTCCGTCGTGCAAAACAGTTGGGATTTACCCTGCCCGAGATCCGGGAACTGCTGGACCTGACTGCCAGTGCAGCGGACGACATGTCTGGCCTGAACGCGAGGGCGCAAGCCAAGCTTGATGACGTCAATGGACGCGTCACTGAACTGCTGCGCGTGCGCGATGCATTGCAGCAACTGGTCACCGCGTGTCCTGGCCATGGCGCGCTGGAACATTGCCCGATCATGGCGGCGCTTTCAGAGGACGTGGCATGAACACGCATGTGCACGACGGTAGCGGCATTTCGGCTGAGACGGCTGCGACGAACGATGCCCTCAAAGTGACCGATCCGGTCTGCGGCATGCGCGTGGATCCCGCGACGGCCAAGGGTGGCTCGGCTGAACACGATGGCACCACGTATCACTTCTGCAGCGCGGGTTGCCACAGCAAGTTCACCGCCAATCCGCAGCAGTACCTGGGCGACAAGCCCGCGCCGCTGGTGGATGCGCCTGCAGGGACGATCTACACCTGCCCGATGCATCCGCAAATTCGACAGGAAGGTCCGGGCACGTGTCCGATCTGCGGGATGGCGCTGGAACCGCAGATGCCCAGCCTGGAGGACGATGACAACCCGGAGTTGCGTGACTTCAGCCGACGCTTCTGGTGGACCTTGCCGCTATCGGTGATCGTGCTGGTGCTGGCGATGTTCGGCCACTACCTGGCGGCACTGCCAACGAGCACGCGCACCTGGCTGGAACTGGCGTTGAGCGCACCAGTGGTGCTGTGGGCGGGCTGGCCGTTCCTGGTGCGCTGCGTGCAATCGATCCGCACGCGCAACCCCAATATGTGGACGTTGATCGGCATTGGTGTGAGCGCCGCGTTCGGCTACAGCGTGGTTGCAACCGTCGCGCCTGGCGTGTTTCCGGTGTCATTCCAGCAACACGGTCGGGTGGGCGTGTATTTCGAAGCAGCGGCGGTGATCGTCTCGCTGACCCTGCTCGGCCAGTTGCTGGAACTGCGCGCACGCTCCAAGACCGGCGCTGCGATCAAGGCGCTGCTGGGGCTGGCACCAAAGACTGCACGACGTGTGCTGGATGACGGCAGCGAGCAGGACATCCCGCTGGATCATGTCCACGTGGGTTACGTGCTGCGCGTGCGTCCTGGCGAGAAAGCGCCGGTCTTGGAGCGTGCGCGCAGTTCCAGCAACTGCCC
>JBKJOY010000107.1:0-2514 GCA_046595415.1 Thermomonas sp. | reverse complement strand
CGCGCTTGCCCGCGCGGCGGCGGCACTGCCGCGCTGAGAGAAGCAAAAAGGGGTCAAGTTCATTTATTTTCAATAAATGAACCTGACCCCTTTTTTAAAAACTCACTCAACGCTGCGCAGGCCCACGCTCCCACCCATCATCTTGCTCAAGACCACCGCAACCACAATCGTCGAGACCAAGGTGATGAACATCAGATGCAGGTAGTGCAGCGGCGTCCACACGAAGGTGAACACCGCATACAGCGCCACCCCGAATAACAGCGCGATGCGCAGTGCACTTACGTTCGCACCGCGCACGAAGATCGCGACGATGAAGGCCGCAAGCACCGGCATCGAATACAGGCCATTCAATTGCTGCAGCGTGCCGATGATGCTCTTGGCATTCTGGTAAAGCGGCACCAACGCCAGCGATACCAGCATGAAAACCACCTGCACGATTTGGCCAATGCGCTTGCCGTCCGCCTTCGGATTCACCAGCGGCAGATGCAAGTCGACGGTATACAGCGCCGCCGCCGAATTCAGGCCAGCGTTGTAACTGGACAACACGGCGCCGGTGATGGCGGCCGCGAATGCACCCGACATCCACGGCGGCAACACGTCGCCGACCAGCCGTCCATAGGCATCGTCGTTGATGTCGCCATACAACTTGAACGCGATGATCCCGGGCAGTATCACGATGAATGGCGTCACGAATTTCAGCAGCGCAGCGGCATAGATGCCCTTCTGCGCCTCGCGCACATTCTTCGCTGCCATCGCACGCTGCGCGATCAGCATGTTGGTGCCCCAGTAGAAGATGTGCGCGAACATCATCCCGGTCAGCAGCGTTGGCCAGGGAATGTCGGAATCCGGGCCGCCCCAGAGCGTCAAGCGTTCTGCCGGGATACCGGAGAAATCCCAGCCGATGCGTTCCAACGCGAACCACGTGACGAGTCCGCCCATCACCAGCAGCAGCACACCCATGTAGGTATCGGAAATCGCAATCGCGCGCAGCCCGCCCAGCGCGGCATAGGCAAGTCCTGCAAGTGCGAACAAGATGGCGATCGTCAGGATCGACAGGTCGGGCTGGAACAGCGATTGCATGAAGCGTGCGCCGGTGTACAAGACCATCGGCAGCAGGATGAACATGTAGCCCAGCAGGAACAGCACCGACACTGTCCGCCGCAGGCCGGCGCCCCCGGGCATGCGCTTTTCCAGCAGCTCGGTGGTGGTGGTGCAGTTATAACGGTAGTACATCGGCACCAACACCTTGGCCAATACCAACAAGCCGACGGCTGCGCCGAACTCCCACCACACCTGCAGCAGGTTCTGCGCGCCGTTCATGCCGACGATTTGCTCGGCGCTGATATTGGTCAACAGCAGCGAACCTGCGATGAAGGGCCAACTCAGGTGCCTACCGGCAAGGAAGAAATCCTGCGTCGAGTCGCCACCTTTGCCATCGCGGCGGTAGCGCCACCACGTGGCCAGTGCAACCAGCAAGGTGAGTCCCAGGAATACCGCCAGTTGCACCATATTGGGTTGCATGCATCTTCTCCACGCTCATCACTAGGACAAAAAAGCCCCTGCCTGGGGGGACAGGCAGGGGCAGGGGTCACATCAATGCATCGTGCGCGGCGGATAGTTCGCGACGGTCAGAACTTGTAGCTGGCGCCAAGCAGGATGGTACGGCCCCACTTGATGTTCTCCAGCGGACGATCCTTGGTTCCGGCATACGTGCGGTAGGACGAATCAGTCAGGTTGCTGACCTGCAACTGCAGCCCCAGGCCCTTCCAGGTGCCCTCGCCGAAGCTGTAACCGATCTGTGCATCGGTCTGGTTTTCGCCGACCACGTAACGCAGCGTGCGGGCACCGTTGAAGTTGCCGATCTCGCCGATGAAATCCGAACGGCGGCGGTTGTTGATGCGCGCCTCGAAGCCATTGCGCTCGTAATAGGCGGTAAAATTGTAGACCTGCTTTGAAAGGCCCGGCAGGGTGATATCACCGCCGCCAACGCTTGACGAGCTTTCCGGATCCCGGATCTTGATGTTGCTGTCGGTGAAGCTGGCGCTGGCCACGATCCCGAAGCCATCCAGCGCCTGCGACCACAAATTGAACGGCAGCGACGCGGTCAGCTCCAGGCCTTGCAACGTGCCGCCCTTGCCGTTGAACGGCGCGGAGTAATTACCGGTCTTTTGCGGGGGCGTGGTGACGCCAACCGGCAGCACGTAACCCACCAGCAAGTTGGTGAAGTCGTAGCCGTCGCGGGTCTGCGTATAGATGTAGCTGGTCAGGTCTTTGTAGAAGTAGGCGGCAGCCAGGTATGCCTTGGTGCCGAAATACTTCTCGTAGGAGATGTCCAGCGCGTTGGCCCGCCACGGATCCAGTTCGGGGTTACCGCCACCCGCGCCCGGTACGCCTGGCGTCTTGCTGAAATCCACGCCGAACTCAAGCGATGAGCGCAACTGGTCCACGCGCGGACGCGCGACCTGCTTGGCGAGGGCGAAGCGCAGGGTCTGGTCATCGCTGAGCGAGAACGCC
>JBKJOY010000295.1:0-3076 GCA_046595415.1 Thermomonas sp. | reverse complement strand
TGGGCCGATGAACTGCGCACCTCAGACCCGGAGCGCTTCAAGGCGACCTCCCGCTGGCACTACATCAATGCGCAGGATGGCGGCTGTAGCTTCGACCTGGTCCGCGATTGCCCCGATGGCAACTGCGTGGTCGGCGCGATTGAAAAGCAACGCGCGATCCTCGCCGACCGGACCCAGCCGCTGGATGCGCGCCGCGATGCATTGAAGTTCATCGTCCACTTCGTTGGCGATGTGCACCAGCCGATGCATGCCGGCAACCGCACCGACAGCGGTGGCAACAAATTCCAGATCAGCCTGCGCACGCCGATCAAACCGGAGGCGTATGCGGCCAAGGATTATGTCGATGGGGTGATGGGCACCAACCTGCATTCGATCTGGGATTACTACCTGCTCGCCAGTACCGGACGCACGCTGGCCGTTTACAGCAACCGCCTGGATGCATTGCCGTGGCCGCCGTATCCGCCGATTTCGAAATACGACGTGATGCCGCGCGCCTGGGCCGGCGAATCCTGCCGGCTGATCGATGCCCGCGGCATCTATCCGGAAAAACACACGATGGACGATGCCTATCTGGATGCGATGCGTCCGCTGGCGGAACAGCGCGTTCGCCAAGCCGCCTGGCGGTTGGCGCAATTGCTGAACGAAACCCTGGGCGGTTAATCCTGCGCGGTCAACAGTTCGGAGCGGCTGCCGTGCAGCGACTCCGATCACTTGCAAGCGAAGGTAGGTCCAGGCGCTCGCGAACCAGTGGCTCCAGCTTGGTGAGACCCGCGGCCTTGCCGAATTCGAGCGCCGCTTGCGGCGTCATGCCACCTTCCTGCTTCGCCGCCAGTGCCAGCAAGGCGCCCGCGCGGTTACCGGAAGCGCAGTGCACCAAGACCGTGCCGGAACCCACCTGCAGCGATTGCCAGAGCAGGCGCGCATTGGCGGGCGTGAGATCGCCCGGACCTTCGACACCGATCTGCAGGTAATCCATCCCGTTGGATTTGACCTCATCGGCCTCATTGCGACTGCCAAGTTCCGCTGCTGGAAGCAAGCTGATCACGCGCGTGACGCCCGCCGCATGCAGATCTGCCCATGCATCCGCCTGCGGTTGCCCGCCGGTCACCAGGCCCGCTCGTGGGACATGCAGATGCGGCACGTCCGCCTGCAAGCGTGGCGTTGCCTGGGCGATGCGGGTTGCCGTCGGCACGCTGGCACAGGACGCCAGTAGCAAGCAGGCCAACGCACTCATCAATGGTTTGTGCAGCAACTGCTTCATATGAACTCTCCGGTTTCGCGCATCACGCACGCGGCAAATTCGACTGCGTCCAGCGCACGATGTCTGCCGCGCTCAATGCACCTGCCTGGCGTGCGATTTCCCGTCCCTGCACGAACAGCGCCAGCGTAGGGATGCTGCGGATGCCGAACTGCTGTCCGAGCGTGGGCTCGGATTGGGTATCTACCTTGGCCAGTCGCACCCGCGGTTCCAGCTGCGCGGCGGCGGCTTCGAATGCCGGTGCCATCATCCGGCAAGGACCGCACCATGGTGCCCAGAAGTCCACCAGCAGTGGCAAGTCCGAACGGGCCTGATGTGCGGCGAAACTGTCGACGCCAAGTGCTACCGGATGACCGGCGAACAACGGCTTGTGGCAGCGGCCACAGGTTGGCGCTTCGGCCAGCCGCAGCAAAGGCACCCGGTTCAGTGCGTGGCAATGCGGGCAGGCAACTTTCATTGCGTCATCCATTTCATGCCTCCTGTTCCTGGGGTGTGTCGCTGCGCGCCTCACGCATCTTCAGCACGTAGTACAGCAATGGAATCACAACCAGCGTCAATACGGTGCTGACGAGGATGCCGAAGATCAGCGAAATCGCCAGGCCATTGAAGATCGGATCGTCAAGGATGAAGAACGCGCCCAGCATCGCAGCCATGCCGGTCAGCACGATGGGCTTGGCACGCACCGCGCATGCATCGATCACCGCGTCGACCAGCGGGACCCCACGCGCGATTTCCTGATTGATGAAATCCACCAGCAGGATTGAATTGCGCACGATGATCCCGGCCAGCGCGATCATGCCGATCATGCTGGTCGCGGTGAACTGTGCGCCCAGCAGTGCATGGCCCGGCATCACCCCGATCACGGTCAGCGGGATCGGTGCCATGATCACCAGTGGCACCAGGTAACTGCGGAACTGCGCGACTACCAGCAGGTAGATCAGCAGCATGCCGGCCGCATAGGCAATCCCCATGTCGCGGAACGTCTCAAAGGTGATCTGCCACTCGCCATCCCATTTGATCGCGTACTGGCTGGTGTCCGCCGGCTGGGCGATGAACGTCTGACCAAGTGACTGGCCCGCGACCTTCGTATCGCGCAGTGTGCCGACGACGCTGAACATCCCGTACAGCGGGCTGTCCAGGTCGCCTGCTTCGTCCGCCATCGCATACACCACCGGCAACCCGTCCTTGTGCTGGATCATCCCATCCCACGTTGCGTGCTCGATGCGCACCAGTTCCGACAACGGCACCAGCTGGCCTTGCGCGCTACGCACCTTGACCGCCAGCAGTGCATCCAGCGACGCCTGGTCCTGTGCCGGCAAGCGCACACGGACCGGACGCGGATACTTCGATGTACCGTCATGGATGAAAGTCGCATCACTGCCCGATACCGCCATCGCAACGGCATCGGCAATCGTCGCCTGGGCAACGCCCAGGCGTGCAGCACGTGCACGATCCAGCACGATGGTTTCGCGCGGGGCATCGGCTTCCACGCTGGTATCGATGTCGACGATGCCCTGGGTCTTCGCCAACGGTCCGCTTGCCAACGCACGCGCAATGCGGCGCTGGCCGGCATAGTCGGGGCCGTAGATTTCCGCGACCAGTGGCGAGAGCACAGGGGGACCGGGCGGGACTTCGACGACCTTTACCGAAGCACCGTGGCGTGCACCGATCGCCGCAAGCGCGGGACGAATCGCGCGGGCGATCTCGTGGCTCTTGCGGTCGCGATGGTGCTTGTCGACCAGGTTGACCTGCAGGTCACCGACATTGTTGCCGCTACGCAGGAAATACTGGCGCACCAGCCCATTGAAATTGATCGGT
>JBKJOY010000291.1:0-3251 GCA_046595415.1 Thermomonas sp. | reverse complement strand
ACGGGATTGCCGCCACCGCGAACTGCTGCTCGACAAACTGGAGGAATCCGCCGTCATTGAGGCTGGCGCCGGACAGGTTGATCGAGAACAGCAGATCGGTGCTGCCGTCCGCGCGCGCCCGCGCCATCGCTGCGAATGCGTGCTCGACTACCCAACGGTCGATCGCAGGCATCAGCCCGTACCGCTCTGCTGCGGGGATGAATGCCATCGGCGGAACCAGCTCACCGGTCTCATCCAGCATGCGCAGCAGCAATTCACAATGGCGCGGCCCGGCCCTCTGCGGTTCTACCGGCACGATCCATTGTGCATACAGCGCGAAACGTCCCTCGGCGAGCGCCGCCGGAATGCGCGTGGTCCAGTTCATATCGCCGGTGCGGCGCACCACGTCCTCATCGGTGTCGCGATGCAGGTAAACGCGGTTGCGCCCCTGCTCCTTGGCGATGTAGCAGGCGGAGTCGGCATCACTGAGTACTACGGCACTGGAATCGCCTGCATTGAAATGCACCACGCCGATGCTGGCGCCCACTGCAAACAACTGTGCTTGCCAAAGAAACCGGAAATCCGCGACGGCCTTGCGCAGGGTTTCTGCAACGCGCATGGCAGGCTCAACCGGGCAGTCACGCAGTAGCACGGCGAACTCGTCCCCGCCTAACCGTGCTAGCTGGTCGTGGGCACGCAAGCTGTCCTTGAGCACCACCGTCACCTGCCGCAGCAACTCATCGCCGGCCTGATGCCCCGCGGTGTCATTGACGATCTTGAACTGATCCAAATCAATGTACAGCAGTGCATGGCCCTTGTTTCGCGGACCTTCGCCCTCCAGCACCTGTGCCAGTTGCCGTTCGAACTCGCGGCGGTTGATCAGGTCCGTCAGCGAATCATGGGACGCCTGATGCGTCATCTGGTTGGCGACGGCCCTCGCCTGGGTGACGTCGTGGAAGACAAGTACTGCTCCCACCAACGTGTGGTCGGAGTCACGGATCGGAGCGGCGGAATCCTCGATCGCAACACGCGTTCCGTCCCGCCGCAGCAGCATCGTGTCGTGGGCCAAGCCGCCCATGGCACCAGTGCTCAAGACGAAATCTATGGAGTTCGGCGCCGGTTCGTCGCTCTGCCCGTGGAAGATCCGAAACACCTCTTCAATCGGGCGGCCCAGCGCTTCACTGGACGTCCAACCTGTCAGTGCCTCGGCCACCGGATTCACGTAAGTGACGGACGCGACGATATCGGTCGTGATGACCGCATCGCCAATTGAATGCAAGGTCACCCGCAGGCGCTCGCGCTCGAATGCGACCTCCTGCTGGATCTGCTTGCGCGCCGTGATGTCGCGCATGGTACCGACCAGCCGGACCGCACCGGCATGGGGAATTGAATCAACGGAGATTTCCAGCGGGAACTCGGTGCCATCGCTACGCAGGCCCCTGAGTTCCAGCCGGCCTTTGCCGACAACGCGTGCCTCGCCCCCCTGATTGAACCGGACCATACCCGTCTCATGCGCGGCACGCATGGATGGTGGAATGAGCAAGCTCAGATCCCGGCCAAGCAGATCCTGCTCCCGGTATCCGAACATGCTGGTGGCGGCCGGATTGACCGACACAATCCGATTTTGTGCGTCGACGATCAACAATCCATCGGAGATTCCCCGCAGGACCGCGTCGATTTCCTCGTGGGCATCGCGCGCCGAACTCTCCAGGCGCTCAAGCTCCTGACCCAGCGGATTGACCTTCAACCTGAGCAGCCACAGGGCTGCTGCCACGAGGACGCCCAGCATCGGCAGCATCCATAACAAGGCGCGACGGATGGGCCCTGCCAATTCGTCACCATCCTGTTTCACCACGATTGCAAGCTGGCCACCGGCGACCGGACGGAAGCTCGCAACCACTTGCTTGCCTCGGTAATCGACCCGCGATTGCGTGCCTGTGCGCCCCTGCAGGGCGAATGCCATCGGCACGGTCTGCCCTTGGTACTGCCGTGGTGGACTGAAGGCGCTGCGATTGAATCTGCTTGGGAAGCAGCGGAGCGAAGTCGCACCATCCAGGCACAGCACGCTCTCGCCTGTACGTCCCAAGCCCGCCATGTTCGACCACGCCTTGGTGAAGCTGGGCATCGCCTTCTCAAGCACCAACGTCGTTCCTGCACTGCCCAGGGGCACAGTGGCTCGCAGCAGGAATTGCCCGTCCCACACCAGTGTGGCGCGGCCCGCGGGGTCGAGGGTGGCGGAAATCTCCGGTGCGTCAGCAAACGCCCCGCGACGCGCCAGCGTTCGCCCCTGCGGGTCTAGGACTGCGGCCCCGCGGAAGCCCGAGGCGAGCGCATCGGACAGGGCCTCCTGCATGCGCGTGGTCCTGACCGGCAAGGGTTGCATGGCAAGCTGGTCCGCGTCTTCAACCAGATCGGGCCGTGTGGCCAATGCTCCCGCCAGCGCCAAGGCGAGCCGTTGTTCCTGTTCAAGAACCATGACGCGCGCTTCAAGCGCCTGTTCCAGTTTTTCCCCAATCACCACCCGTGAAACGCCACCAAGCGCTGCGAAGCCTGAAAACGCGGCCACGATCACCAGTGAGACAGTGATCAAAGCCGCCGTGCGAATGAGCCGCCGCGAATGGGACAGGGCCTCTGCTTTCGCAGCCTGCTGCCAGACAGCCCAGCCAGCCAACGCAATGCCGAACATGCCCAGTGCTGTGGGTACAGCCATGCGCGCATGCTGCCAAGGCAGCAACAAATCAGTATTCAAGAAGAAGCTGATGACGCCCGTTCCGGCGATCATGAACAAACCGGCGATCAGCATCGGTGAGAGCCAATGACGCCGGATTGCCGCCGGCCTGGACAGGCTGAACAGCAATACCGACGCGACCAGAAAGCCTAATCGGGTATTGGGGGCCATCCGGCCCGGGAACGGGTTGGCGTCCTGCAACCAGCCCGCGCCCGTGCCGAAATCAAGCAGGCTTGGTGTAGGACCGAATACCACCAACAGCCCCACCAATTGGAACACCAGCAGTGCCCCCGCCAACAGGCGCACCAATCCCAAGCGCCGGGGCCATGCTGTGCCGAGTGCCAGCAGGGCCAAACCGGACAGCAGGAACGAAAGCGCCGTCCCCGGCACCATCGCGACCGCGTTTCGGGGCGGCAGCACCAACCATTGCACATGGCCCATCCAACCAACTATCACCAACAGGCCAAGGCCCGTGACCGCGCCGGAAACAATACGATGCAACAGTCTTGCAGCGGGCACGGGAGCGTGCATCAACGGCAGTTTC
>JBKJOY010000049.1:0-4025 GCA_046595415.1 Thermomonas sp. | reverse complement strand
GGCGGGGCTCGGCGGCTTGTGGGCGTTGCTGGCAGCGTGGCCGCGGCGATAGAACGATAAGTGTTGGCGACGCGGGCAGTGGCTCAGGACCGCATCGCCCTCACTAGTGGTTTGACCGTGAGGCCCTGCACCAGGATCGAGAACACCACGACTGCGTAAGTCATGGCCATGATCAGGTCGCGATACGGCCCTGCCGGCAGCGATAGCGCAAGCGCCACCGAGATGCCGCCGCGCAGGCCACTCCAGGTCAGGATTGCCCACGCATCGTCTGGCAGGCCAAACCAGCGTTTGCAGCTGGCCATCGGCACGCCGACCGTCAGCAACCTCGCAAGCAAGGTCAGCGCGACCACGGCGGCCGCCGCCAGCATGCCGTTATGCGGATAGGCGACCACCACGATCTCCAAACCCAGCAATACGAACAACACGGCATTGAGGATTTCGTCCAGCAACTCCCAGAACAGGTCGACGTGGCGGCGGGTGGTATCGGACATCGCCAGTCTGCGGCCGTGATTGCCGATCAGGACGCCTGCCACCACCATCGCCAGCGGCCCGGAGACCTGCAGGCGGCTGGCGAGTTCATAGCCGCCGAGCACGCCCGCCAGCGTCAACAGCACTTCGACCTGATAGTTGTCGATGCTGCGCAGCATCACGAACAGCACCCAGCCGATCACTGCACCGAGCACGATGCCGCCGCCCGCTTCGTGCAACAGGGTCATCGCGCCCTCCGCGAATGAGGGTGTCTGGCCTTGTACTGCAATGCCCAGCAACAGCGAGAACAACACCACGCCCACGCCGTCGTTGAACAGCGATTCGCCGGCCACCACCATCCCGGTTTCTTCGTTGATGCCGGCTGATTTCAGGATGCCCATCACCGCCACCGGATCGGTCGGCGAGATCAGCGCGCCAAACACCAGGCAATACGCCAGTGGCATGCCGAGCCCCAGCAGCGGCAGCACCCAGTGCAGGCCGAAGCCGATGATCAGCGTCGACATTGCAGTCCCCACCACTGCCAGCAAGCCGATCTGCCAGCGGAAACGACGCAGGCGGCTGAGATCCACATGCAAGGCCCCGGCGAACAGCAGCATCGACAACATGCCCTGCATCAGCACTTCGGAAAAATCGATGGAGCGCAGCAGGCTGGTTTCGTACTCACGCAAGGCGCCGAAACCGAGCCGGTCAAGCCCGATCAACGCGAGCGAAAACAGCATCGCCACCACCATCACCCCAATGGTGGTGGGCAGCCCGACGAAGCGCGCATTGACGTAGGCCAGCAGTGCGGTGATGACCAGGCAGGCCACTGCGATTTCAAACATTTCTCGTCACCCCACTGCGCGCGTCGCGTCCTGCACACGCGCTGCGCAGGCAGGCCATCAAGACGCCGAAGCCGCATTCTAGCGGTGAGCGCTGGTCGCGAGATGGCATTGCATCGACAATGCGCGCTTGTAAATCCGTGATGCACGCATGACCGAACCCCTGGAATTGCCCGTCTTGTATTGCGATGAGTGGCTGGCCGTGGTCAACAAGCCTGCCGGCTTGATGGTGCATGACAGCGCTCTGGCACGCGGCGAAACCGACTTCGCCGCCGACCGCCTGCGCGAACAATTCGGAAAACCGATTTTCCTGATCCATCGGCTCGACCGCGCAACATCAGGTTGCCTGTTGCTGGCGTTTGATCGCGAGACCGCCTCCACCCTTGGCAAGGCGGTGATGGCCGGCGGTATCCAAAAAGATTATTGGGCGGTCTGCCGCGGTTGGCCGGTGGAGCGGCAATTCACCGTCGATCACCCGCTGGATGGCGGGCCCGGCAAGCCGTTGAAGAAGCCGGCGCAGACCGTGTTCGACGTGCTCGCCAGCTGTGAGCTGGAACTGCCATCGGCGGGCTTTGCGACGTCGCGCTACGCGCTGCTGCGGGCCTCGCCGATCACCGGCCGGTTCCGCCAGATCCGCCGCCACCTCAAGCATCTGTCCCATCACCTGATTGGAGACACCAGCCATGGCGACGGCCGCCACAACCGGCAGTTCCGGATGCTCGGCATCCATCGCATGTTGCTGCATGCGCAACGGCTTGGTTTTGTGCATCCGCAATCCGGTGTGCCGTTGAGCATCGAGGCGCCGATGGCGGATACCGAATTCGGCAAGGCGCTGGGGTTGTTCGGTGATCAGGCGCCGGGCTGTGACGCCGCGTAGATCATGGCCGCTTAGAATCGCCGCATGTTGCAGGTCGCGAATATCGAAATCCCCGATGACGAACTGATCGAACGCTTCGTGCGTGCGTCGGGTCCGGGTGGGCAAAACGTCAACAAGGTATCGACGGCGGTGGAGTTGCGTTTCGATGTGGCGCAGTCGCCTTCGTTGCCGGACGATGTACGAGCGCGGCTGCTGGCCAGGCGTGATCGCCGCATCACCGTCGATGGTGTGTTGGTGCTCAGTGCGCAGCGGTTCCGGACCCAGGAACGCAATCGCGAGGATGCCCGCACGCGCTTGGCGCATTTCATCGAAGCCGGCCTGCACGTGCCCAAGCCGCGCGTGGCCACCAAGCCATCGCGCGGCTCGAAGGAGCGGCGCTTGGGCGAAAAACGCGGACGTGCGACGATCAAGCAAGGACGATCAACCGGGCGCGGGGGCAAGGATTGGGAGTGAACAACCAACAACGCAGGCAGGTGGTGCTGCCGTTGCCGCCCAGCGCACCGCGGATGCCGCGCAACCGCTTCCTGGAGTGGGTCGGTCGCAGCGCGCTCCGGCTTGGTGGCTGGCGCATGGCCGGTGAGTTCCCCGACTTGCCGAAATTCGTCCTGATCGCTGCGCCGCATTCCTCCAACTGGGACGGTCTGTGGGGCTTCGCGGTCAAGCTGGGCATGGGCATGAAGCTGTCGATCCTGGGCAAGGATGCGTTGATCAAGACGCCCTTGATCGGGCGCCTGGCCGCGTGGCAGGGCGTGATCGGCGTGGATCGCGCTGCCGCGCATGGGGTGGTCGAACAAGCAGCAATGGCGATCCGCAAATCCGAACGCATGTGGTTCACGATTGCACCGGAAGGCACCCGCAAATGGGTCGACCGCTGGAAGCCGGGGTTCTGGCACATCGCGCGCAATGCGGGGGTACCGGTGGTACCGGCGTATTTCGATTACGCCACGAGAACCCTCGGCATCGGGCCGCCATTCGAGTTGACCAATGACATGCACGCCGACATCGCGCGGATCCAGCGTTGGTATAAGCCGTTCAAGGGCCGCAACCACGACGTCCTGCAGCCAAAGGATTGAAAGCCTGGTGGTTCCGCGGCGCCTAGCGACGGGCATTTGCAACGCGCCTCAAAATGGCGCTAAGCGAACACCCGACGCTCTCGCCGCTGGTTCGCTCGCGAGACCGACCTGGGAGCATGGGCGCGTTATTCAGCGCTCCGAGTGCCCGCTCTGATCGTAGTCGCGGCCGGCCAGGAGTTCAGGTTGGATCAGTTCAACGAAGGCACGCGCCTGCGTGCTCAAGAACTTGCCCTTGCGCATGACCACCCCGTAGCTGCGCGAGGGGAACCATTGCGCCAGCGAGCGCGCGGCCAGCCGCTGGCGGTCGGCTTCGGTCAGGCAAATCGCCGTGACGATACTGATGCCCAGGCCCATCGCCACGTATTGCTTGATCACCTCCCAGCCGCCGACTTCCAGCGCCACGGTGTAAGGCACGCGGTTTTGCTGGAACACCAGGTCGACCAGCCGGTAGGTGGTCAGGCGCTTCGGCGGCAGGATCAAGCCATACGGCGACAGGTCCTCCAGCTTCAGGTCGGGCTTCGCGGCCAGTGGATGGTCCGGCGGCATGATCAGCATTGGCTCGAAGCGATAGATCGGTGCGTAGCTGAGGTCGGCCGGCACATCCAGCATCGAGCCCACCGCCAGATCCACCGCATCGGAGCGCAACAGGTCCAGCCCGCTGGCGCCGGTCACGTTGTGCAGGCTCAGGCGCACGTCCGGCATGCGCTGGCGGAAAGCATCCACGATGCCCGGCAACAGGTACAGGATGGTCGAGCTGCCGGCGGC
>JBKJOY010000005.1:0-24196 GCA_046595415.1 Thermomonas sp. | reverse complement strand
GGCTCATCATTCCAGAAGAGCGCGCCGCTGTCGGTCACCGAAATCGTGACCGGCGGCGACTTCTGCTTCTCCGGCTTTTTCTCAAGCACGGCTTCTGGCAACTTGACCTTGACCTTGTGGTTCATCAATGGCGTGGTGATCATGAAGATGATCAGCAGCACCAACATCACGTCCACCAGGGGCGTGACATTGATTTCGGCCATCGGGCCGCCGCTTGCGTTACCGGAACTGAAGGCCATCGTGGGGCTCCGTTGTGACTTCGTTCGTCAATCAGCGCTTGCCGGCAACTTCGCCGACGCGTGCGCCGGTGGCGAAGAAGTCGTGCAGGTCGTGCGCAAACGTGTCGAACTGGTTATTGGTCACGCGGTTCAAGCGAACATAGAAGTTGTACGCAAGCACCGACGGGATCGCGACGAACAGACCGATTGCCGTCATGATCAGCGCCTCGCGCACCGGGCCGGCCACGGCGGAGATGGAGGCGTCGCCAGACGAACCAATGGCGATCAGCGCGTGGTAGATACCCCACACCGTACCCAGCAAACCAACGAACGGCGCGGTGGAACCGACGGTTGCCAGCACAGTCAGACCGCTTTCCAGACCCATCGACTCGCGGGTCACAGCCTGGCGCAGCGCACGGTCCACGAATTCCGAACGATTCAGCGACTCGGCGAGGCGTGAACCATCATGGCGCTGATGGTGGGCGGCGGCCTGGGCGGCGTCGAGTGCGATCTTGGAGAACGGCTCCGACCGCGGCTGCTCTTCCATGAAGCGGATCGCATCCTGGGCGTTCGCGGTTTCCCAGAAGGTGGCGGTTACCCGCTCAGCGCGACTGCGCAAACGCATGTTCTTGAGGAAGTTGATGATGATCCAGTACCACGACATCACCGACATGACGGCGAGCGTGACGAACACGATCCAGCCTACGGCGTCGAAGTTCTGGATGAGGGATTCAAAACCCATCTGCTGCAGCGCGGCGGCGTTGTTGCCTCCGGCGGCGTCAGGGGCGACAGCAGTCGATTCGAGGAACATACGCTTACCTTTGGAAGTCGTGGAAGGGGTTTTGGAAGCGGAACAAAGTCAACATCTGATGCGGGTGCAACCTATTTCTTGAAATGATCAACTACTGCAGCTTGAATTCGACCGGTACTCGCACGCGGCTTTCCACTTTCCTGCCGTCACGAGATTCCGGATTGAAGCGCCAACGTTTCGCGGCCTTGACAGCTTCACGGTCGAGATTGCGGTTGCCGCTTGATTTCTCTACCTCAACGTCAAGCACGCCACCGTTGGCATCGATTCTTACGATCAATATTGTCGTGCCCTGAATACCGCGACGGTTTTCTTCCGGCGGGTATACCGGTGGATTCATCGCCCTGGACGAAGCATCGACGCTTGAGCTGATGCTCGCGACGGGCGCCGGCGGGCTGGCGGTGCTGGCGGTGGTGCCTGGACATCGACAGCGCGCGGCGTATCCATGATCACCGGTGGATCTTCCGGCGGCGGCGGCAACGGAGCCTTGGTCGGCGGCGCCAAGGTCTTGATCGGCGGCGCCGGTTTGTCCGTCGGCGGCGGCGGCGGCGGCGGCGGCGGTGGTGGCGGTGGTGGCTCGATGAAGGTGACGCTGACCACATCCTCCTTATCCGCATCCGGTGTGGGCGGGGACAACGGTGCGAGCAGCAGCAGGAGTGCCGCAGCGTGCAGAGCAACCGCGAAGGTGATGCCGGTTATGCGCGGCCAGCTCACTCCTCCTTCGCGGTTGTCGTTCTTCTCGGGTTTGTCGAGATCTAGCGTCATGCGCACGGCTCTGGGTGTGGGGCCCTGCGCATTTGGCGCCGGGGCAACAGCCTGCGGCCCTAGGGCCGCAGGAACCTCCAAGTCTATACCAATCTCCTAGACTTGTTCCAAGCCTGAATCATGGTGCGGTGGTTTTTGCGAAGCAGGTCTCACCGGGCGAGAAGACTTCTTGCTTCCTCTGGCTTGGTCAACCCCTTGTCCAGTGCTTTCTGTGCCGCTGCTTGTGCTTCTGCTTTCTTGCCACTATTGCTCAACACCTTGGCAAGGTTGAGGTACGCAGTGCCATCAGCTGCGATTGGCCCCGCCTTCGTGTACATCTCTATTGCCAAGGGAACATTGTTCTCACCATAGGCATTCTGAGCCAATACCATGTAGTCCTTGGCCAACTGCGCATCCTGGCTGAGGATACCCTTGCTGGTGCCGGCGTCCATGACTGCCTTTGCGTCAATCAAGCGATTCGCTTTGATATACCCCACGTAAAGTGAGCGGAGCTCTTTGCCATCTGTGAGCATGCCGCGCTTGTAGGCATCTTCCAGCAGGATATTGGCTTCATCGAATTTTTCTGCGCCTTGCAACGTAGCGACTGCATTCATCAACAAGCGCTTGTCATCGGGACTCTTGGCGACCAGCGTCTTGAAGACAGCAGCAGCTTCGTCGTTACGCCCCAGATTGGCCAAGAGCCCGGCACGGAACGCTTGTTGTTCCGGTAGTTGAGTCTTGGTTTCGGTCAGAAACCGGTCCAACGTTGCCAGCGCTTCTGGGTATTTCTCCAAGCGTGACTGGATGACCGCCAGATTGAACATGGTGTTGTAGTGATCGTCGTTACTCAGGCCATTGTTCTCGATCGCCTTGCCAAAGTAGGTGGCTGATTTGGCATCGTCGGCCAGCTGAACCTCTGCATTGGCGGCCATGATGTACGCGACAGATCTTTCATACGCACCCGCCGAAGAATCTTCGGCCAGCTCAGTCGCTTTTGCCACCAGCGCAGTCATGTCCTGTTTGGTGTTGAGCTCTTGCAACTCCTGCAAACGCTTCAAGGCCTTTTTGTCAGGCTTGGCCTCAGGTGAAACCCGCGCCGCGTTTGGGTATGCCGCGGGCTTTTCCTTCTCGGCTTTTCCTGCCTTGTCTGCCTTTCCCTTGCCCAATTCCTCCATGCGCTTCGCGCGCTCCTCGCGTGCCGAGGGTGTAAGCGTCTGCGCCGAGACCGTGGGTGCCAAGGTGGCGAAGGCCAGTGCACCGGCAATGCAAAGATGGAGCGGGCGGAGTTTAAGGGAGCTCATGAAGCACCTCGGTTCAAGTGAAATAGAGCCGCGCCAGGGCGGCATCGAAACGTTAGCAGAAAGGCTGGTGATTGAAGCGTGCCGACGGTGGGTGGGGTGTGCGGCGGCAGTCTATTGGCATCGCGGTGAATAGCCGGCAGCCCGCGCAGAACGCATGACGGATTGCAGCCCATCGGCGCGTTGCTTCAATTCACGAAGGCGTGATTCAGGGTTGGGGTGCGTCGAGAGCCATTCTGGCGGCCTGGATCCGCCTGCCGCTGACATGTTCTGCCAGAGCGCAACGGCGCCTTCGGGATCGTAGCCCGCCTTGGCCATCAGTTGCTGGCCGACGACGTCAGCCTCGCTTTCCTGCGCACGGCTGTTGGGGAGCAGGAACAAGCCCTGCGCTGCTGCCCCACCGACCTGCTGCACCGTATTGCCGACGCCTTCGCCGTAGCGGGAACCTAGCAATGCGCCAATGATGCCCAATCCTGTCTGGGTACCCATTTGCCGGGTGATGCGTTCGTTATGGTGGAGGGACACGACATGGCCGATCTCGTGCGCAATCACGCCGGCGAGCTGGTCCTGGTTACGCGCGACTTTGAAGATACCGGTGTATACGCCGACCTTGCCACCCGGCAAGGCCCATGCATTGGCTTCCGGATTTTCAAAGAGCGCGACTTCCCAGTCCAATCGCTGCCAGTCGGGTGACAATTGCCTGACGATGCTGGTCACCACGCAGCGCACATAGGTAGTCTGGCGGCTGTCACGGCTCTGCGGCGTCTTCGCCTTGGCTTCTGCGAATGCCTTCGCCCCAAGTTCGGCGAGCTGTGCTTCCGACACTGCACCGACTACTTGCTGTCTTCCAGTCGGGGACGTCGTCGTGGCGCAGGCAGAAATTACCAACGCAATAGCGGTGCTGAGCAGCAGGGCTTTGGCTTTCATACAGAGATCCCGGAGTTGTCAGTCTTCCTTTTAATCCCGGCAACCTGAAGAGGACGTCAAACCGGTATCCGGACTGGCCTTGGTGGTGTTAGACGTCGAGGTTGGACACCCGCAAGGCGTTTTCCTCGATGAACTCGCGCCGGGGCTCGACGATGTCGCCCATCAACGTGGTGAAAATGGCGTCGGCAGCCACCGCGTCCTCGATCCGCACCTGCAACAGACGGCGTGTTTCGGGATTCACCGTGGTATCCCACAATTGTTCCGGATTCATCTCGCCGAGGCCCTTGAAGCGCTGGATCTGCCGGCCTTTCTTGGCTTCATCCAGCAGCCACGCTTGCGCTTCCGGAAAGCTTGCGACCGCTTGGCTCTTGTTGCCGCGCTGGATGACGGCTCCTTCGCGGATCAGGCCCTGCAATACCCCCGCTGCATCGCGCAGCGGTCGCAGTTCGCCGTGATCAAACCCGGACAAGGGCAGCACCTGGATCAATTCTTCGCCCATGTGCTGGCGCGTGATCAGCAGTGCTGCAGACCTCGATTCGTTGGCAGCTTGCAGGGTCAGCGCGTAGCGCGGCTTGCCAAGGCCGCCGCCGTTCAAACGCGTTGCAAGCACGCCAAGTTGGCTGCCAAGGTCGGGGTGACTGGCGAGTGAGGCTGCATCCAACGGCATGAAGTCGAGCAACGCCTCCAGTACCAGCGGGTCGTAGCGATGTGCGTTGCGTGTGATCGCACTTCGACCATTGGCGAACGCCAGCAACAGCGCTTCCAGGGCCGCGCCTTCGATCGCCGGCTCTCCGGTCGCGGGCACCAGCGACGCGCCGTCAACGGCGTTGTTGGCGAGGTACGCATCAAGCGCCCCATCGTCCTTCAGGTACAGCTCGTTCTTGCCCTGCTTGATCTTGTACAGCGGCGGCAGCCCGATATAGATGTGGCCGCGTTCGATCAACTCCGGCATCTGCCGGTAGAAGAATGTCAGCAACAAGGTTCGGATATGGCTGCCGTCGACGTCGGCGTCGGTCATCAGGATGATGCGGTGATAGCGCAGCTTGTCAGGGTTGTATTCGTCCTTGCCGATGCCGGTACCTAGGGCCGTGATCAGCGTGCCGACTTCGGCACTGGCCAGCATGCGGTCGAAGCGCGCACGTTCGACATTGAGGATCTTGCCTTTCAGCGGCAGGATCGCCTGGGTCTTGCGGTTACGACCCTGCTTGGCCGAACCACCTGCCGAGTCACCCTCGACGATGAACAGCTCGGACAGAGCAGGATCTTTCTCCTGGCAATCCGCCAACTTGCCGGGGAGGCCAGCGATATCCAGTGCACCTTTGCGTCGGGTCAGGTCACGCGCCTTACGCGCAGCCTCACGGGCACGCGCGGCATCGACGATCTTGCCAGCGATGGCACGGGCTTCGTTGGGGTGTTCTTGCAGGAACTCCTCCAAACGTGCGGCGAACGTGCTGTCAACGACAGGTCTCACATCAGATGAGACAAGTTTTTCCTTGGTTTGGCTGGAAAAGCTCGGATCCGGCACCTTGACCGACAGCACCGCAATCATGCCTTCGCGCATGTCGTCACCTGACAGGGTGATCTTCGCCTGCTTGGCGATCCCGTTCTGCTCGATGTAATTGGTCAGCGTGCGTGTAAGCGCCGAGCGGAAGCCGATCAGGTGGGTTCCGCCGTCCTTCTGCGGAATGTTGTTGGTGAAGCAGAACATCGTTTCCTGGTAGGAATCGGTCCATTGCAAGGCAACGTCGACGGTGATGCCGTTCTGCTCGCCAGACACCGAGATCACGTTCGGGTGCAACGGCGTCTTCAGCTTGGCCAGATGCTCCACGAAGCTGCGGATCCCCCCTTCGTACTCGAACACGTCGCGGCGGCCTTCGCCACGCTCATCCTGCAGGACGATCTTGACCCCGGAATTGAGGAACGAGAGCTCGCGCAGGCGCTTGGCAAGGATGTCGTAGTGGAATTCGGTGTCGGTGAAGATCTCCTTCGCCGGCCAGAACCGCAGCAGCGTCCCGCGCTTGTCTGAATCACCCAGGCGCTTCAACTGGTAGACGGGCTCACCCAACGCGTATTCCTGCTGGTAATAGCCGCCGTCACGCCAGACATCCAGTAGCAGCTTCGACGACAGCGCATTGACCACCGAAACGCCTACGCCATGCAGGCCGCCCGATACCTTGTAGCTGTTGTCATCGAACTTGCCGCCGGCATGCAGCACAGTGAGGATCACCTCGGCCGCGGACACGCCCTCTTCCTTGTGGATGTCCACCGGAATACCACGCCCGTTGTCGCTGACGCCGACCGAGCCGTCTTCGTGGATCGTGACCACGATATCGTCGGCATGGCCTGCCAATGCCTCGTCCACCGCGTTGTCGACGACCTCGAACACCATGTGGTGCAAGCCGGTGCCGTCATGGACATCACCGATATACATGCCTGGGCGTTTACGAACCGCCTCAAGGCCACGCAAGACCGTGATCTTGCTGGAGTCATACGTGTTGTTCGGGGTGTTTTCGGGCGTTTGGCCCGTTTCGTTCTGGTTTTGCGACATCGGCGCGTTTGGCTCCGTCAGCACGCCAGTCCGACGCGCCGAGACACATTAGCTATAGAGGTGCCCAGTATAGCAACCGCAGGAAATCGTCGCTCTGGGCAGGTTTAGCCTACCCGTAACTCGCCATGTTCCACGTGGAACATGGAAATTTCGATACCCAGATCAGCTAGCCCTGCAGGCGCCTCAGTACCGGTGACGAATACCTGAGCGCCGCAACCATGCAAATACTGAAGCACGCGCTGCTGGTGGTGTCGATCCAATTCCGACGCCAAGTCATCCAATTGCAGTACCGGCCATGCACCCTCATGTTCAGCAAGTTGCGCCGCCTGGGCGATCAAAAGCGATAGCGCGGCAAGCTTGGCTTGCCCGCGTGACAGGCTTTCGCGTCCCGGGAACTGACTGAAGTCCAACCGGAGGTCAGCCCGATGAGGCCCAAGCGTCGTATGACCATGGCTTTGATCACGGTCGCGCGCGACCAGAAGCGCATCTGCAAGTGACAATTCATTCTGTTTCCAGCCTGGCTGCAGACTGAGGACGACCTCGCCAGCTGCAGGAAACAGCGAGGCAACCACTAGATCCAGATGCAGTTGCAAGCGGGTCACATAAGCCTTCCGGTAGCCGCTCAAGAGTTCACCGGCCTGGGCCAACTCCTGTTCCCAGGCATCCAATTGCGAGTCGAATCGCTGCGACCGCAACAGCGCGTTTCGTTGCTTCAAAGCTCTCGCATACCGACGCCATTGCGGCAAGAAGTGGGGTTCAACGTGGAACAAGCCCCAATCGAGGTAGCGCCTGCGTGCCTCACTGCTGCCATGGATCAAGATGTGGCTCCCCGGTTCAAACGTGACGACGGCCAATGCCGCGCACAGTTCACCGAGGTGACCAACAGCACTCCCATCGAGTCGGCCTTCCCAACCGGAGCCGTTATGACGCAACCCCGCCCGATGCTGGCTGGTCGCCTGTTCCCACTCGACATACACCTCCAATGCTGCTTCGCCGTGACGGATCAAGCCATCACGCACGCGCCCACGGAAACTGCGGCCATGTGCCATCAGATGGGTCGCCTCAAGCAGGGTGGACTTGCCACTCCCGTTGTCACCAACGATCAAGTTAAAGCCCGGAGACGGCAGAAATTCCTGCTCGCGGAACCGGCGCAGGTCGCGAAGGCGCAATCGGCGGACTTGGACAGCCGACGAATGCAACAACGCCCGGGCGGGCCCAGGCGTTGTCATGGATGTTCCACGTGGAACAAAACCATCAGAGGCGGAGCGGCATCACGACATGGCGGCAATGCACGCTATCCGCGCCGCGCAGCAACGCTGACGAGTTGGCGTCGCGCAGCATCAACACCACATGCTCGTCCCGCAAAGCCGTCAATGCATCCAGCAGGTAATTGACATTGAAGCCAATCGCCAACCCGTCCACATGCGTGTCAGCCTCGATCTCTTCCTGCGCTTCTTCCTGTTCCGGATTATGCGCGCTGATCTTCAGCTGTCCCGGCGACACTTCGACGCGCACACCGCGATATTTCTCGTTGGACAGAATCGATGCGCGCTGCAGGGCGGCGCGGAACACTTCGCGATCAATCTTGACCTCGCGATCAGCGCCAATCGGAATCACGGCTTCATAGTCCGGAAACTTGCCGTCGATCAACTTGCTGGTAAAGGTGACATCGTCACGCTTGACCCGGATGTGGCTGCGTCCCAGTTCCAGCTCCAAGCTGCGGTCGCCGCCTTCCAGCAGGCGTTGCAATTCCTGTACACCCTTGCGCGGCACGATGATCTGGCGCTTGCTGCCCGAGGCATTTTCCAGAGTGGCTTCACACAAGGCGAGCCGGTGGCCATCCGTGGCGACGCACCGCAACGTGCCGTCACGCAGGTCGAACAGCAGGCCGTTGAGGTAGTAACGAACGTCCTGCTGCGCCATCGCGAACGCGGTGCGTTCAATCAATTCTTTAAGCGCAGCTTCCGGCACGCTCACTCGTTCCGTGGCTTCGGCTTCATCAACGGATGGAAAATCATTCGCCGGCAGGCTGGCAAGGCTGAAGCGACTGCGCCCGGCCTGGACCGTCACCTTGTCGCCGGCTTGGCTGATGGTGACTTTGCTGCCATCGGGCAGGGCGCGAACGATTTCAAACAACTTGCGCGCAGGAATCGTGATTTCGCCGTCCTGCGCGTCATCAACCGCGGTACGCGCAATCATTTCCACTTCAAGGTCGGTGCCGGTCAACGACAAGGTGCCATCGCGAACCTTTACCAACAGGTTTGCCAACACCGGCAAGGTTTGCCTGCGTTCGACGACGTTGACTACTTGTGCCAACGGCTTTAACAGGACTTCGCGTTGCAGGGAGAAACGCATGTGGACCCCTTGAGGATTTTGGTGCTTGGCCGGCTGGCCCAGTTCTTGATGTAGATATAAAAACTAAAAGATTGGTAGTAATAGTGTCTTATAAAAGCGGGGGATAACAGCAGTAAGGTATTGATATTAATTGATTAATTAGATTCTGAATCGCTACGGAAACATCCCGGGAGATTGCTTACAACCTGTGGATAACATCTTTACGATCCATTCGTGAGCAAGTTATCCACAGCTTGTGCCGGAAACATCCACTGATTTGCGGGCCCCTGTTTTGCATCACTCACTGAGCTTGCGTATCAATTTTTCCCAATCCTCGTGCAGCTTGCCATCGATCCCCATCAAATGCCGGATTTGTCGGCACGCATGCAGCACCGTGGTGTGGTCGCGCCCGGCAAACGCATCGCCAATTTCGGGCAGGCTGTGCTCGGTCAACTCCTTGGCCAAGGCCATCGCCATTTGACGCGGCCTGGCGAGCGAACGAGTACGCCGTTTCGACAACAAATCCTTGATCTGCAAGCCGTAGTAGTCTGCCACGACCTTCTGGATGTTGGCGATGCTGATGGCTTGCTGCTGGGCGCGCAGGAGGTCACGCAGGCTTTCCTGGGCGAATTCCAGAGTCACTTCACGACCCGCCATCCCAGCCTCGGCGATCAGCTTGTTGATCGCACCCTCCAGCTCGCGCACGTTGCTACGCATTTTCTTGGCGATCAGCTGGGCCACGACGTCCGGAACCTCGGCGCCGCGTTCACGCGCCTTGGCGAGCACGATCTGGGCCCGGGTTTCGAAATCAGGCGGATCAATCGCCACTGACAGCCCCCAGCCCAGGCGCGACTTCAGCCGCGGTTCCAGGCCCTCGACCTCGCGCGGATAGCGGTCGCAGGTCAGGATGATCTGCTGACGGCCATCAAACAGCGCGTTGAATGTGTGGAAGAACTCTTCCTGGGTACGGTCCTTGCCAGCGAAGAACTGGATATCGTCGATCAATAGCGCATCGATGCCCTGGAACTGGCGCTTGAAGGCGTCCATGCCACCGCTGGTCTTGTCATACAGCGCCTTGGTGAAAGCGTTCATGAATTGCTCAGAGCGCAGGTACATGACCTTCGCAGCGGGATTGACCACCCGCATCTGGTTGCCCGCCGCCATCATCAGGTGGGTCTTGCCCAACCCGGTGCCGCCGTACAGCAGGAGCGGGTTGTGGGAGCGGTCACCTGGCTTGAGTGCGACTTGCCATGCGGCGGCCCGCCCCAGCTGGTTGCTGCGACCCTCGACGAAATTATCGAACGAATAATGGCTGTCCAGATTGCCGTGGAACGGCTCGTTCGTGCGCGCGGCCTGCGTCGTGGGGCCTGTCGCGGCCGAGCGCGCCCGCTGCGGGCTGCCGATATCCAGACTGACGTCACCCTCGCCACCAAAATGGAACGCCAATTCGCGGATCCTGGGCAGATAACGGCTGCGGACTTCGTCCAAGACATACAGATTGGGTGCGAACAGCACCAGCGTCTGCTCGCGACGCTCCGCCTGCAGGGGCCGTAGCCAAGTGCGGATATCTTCTTGCGGCAGTTCCGCTTCGAGCCGTTGCAGGCAAAGTGGCCAGACATCCATGGCAGTGCGAAACCTCATCAGGCCCGTGTCGAGCAACGTCGACACGGGACGGGCGCCATGTCGGCCGCCTGTGGATAAATCGGGAGACCGGGAGCGTAGCATCGCCCCCCGCAATGGGCTACCGGCGATCGTTGGGAATCCATATCCTGCAGATCGAGCCCAAGGTCAGCTTGACCGAGGTCAGGAAGCTGGCTATCCTTGCGAGTCTATTCCGCTAAAAATAACGCAGACCCGCCATGGCGACCAAGCGCACTTACCAACCCAGCAACCTCAAGCGCAAGCGTGACCACGGCTTCCGCGCCCGTATGGCGACCGCCGATGGCCGCAAGATCCTGGCCCGTCGTCGCGCCAAGGGTCGTCGTCGCCTCACTGTCTGACTCGGCGCCGGCCCCGTTGCCGGACGTCCACGTGAGTATTGCATCACCACCGCTCAAGCCAGCTCATGCTGGCTTTGCGCGCTTGGCCCGCGTACGCGCTAAAACCGAATTCGATCGCGTCTTCGCTGAAGGCCGGCGTACGGCTAGCCCGTTGCTGAGCCTGCATGTGTTGGGCGATCAGCAGCCTGCGAGGCTTGGACTTGCGGTCTCTCGCAAGGTGGATCCGCATGCCGTGGGTCGCAACCGGATCAAGCGCGTGATACGGGATCGGTTTCGCCACCTGCGCAGTGAATTGGCTCCGGGCGCGTATGTGCTGGTAGCCCGCGTGCCAGCGGGCAAGGCGGATAACGCCACCCTGCGCGCGGCGTTCCAGCAAGTCCTTCACCGAGCCGGTGCGTTGCCCGTGCCGACCACGGGCGGCACAATGCCTGCCCAAACGTCTTCCCTTCCCCCCGAAAGTGCCGCGCGCATGCGCCGGCCGAGTCCGCCTGCCTGATGAGCCAGACCCGTACGTTCCTGATGTTCGCCTGGATGATCGTGGCGGCCTTTTTGTGGGTGGAGTGGAACAAGGAGCAGCAGCCGCAGCTTGCGGTGACGACGCCAGTCGCCGCTGTTGCAGCGAGTGCAACGGATATGCCGGTGTCCTCCTCTGGCCTACCAGTGGCCAGCGTGCCCGGTGTTGGCACCGCATCGTCGGTGCCCGTGGCCGCCAGTTCACCCAGCGTGACCTTGCGCAACGATGTGCTGGCGTTGCAACTCGATGGCCGCAGCATCACCGATGCCAAGTTGTTGAAGTACACCCAGAGCCGTGACCCTGGCAGTCCGCCAGTGGTGTTGTTCGACCCGGCCCCGGCCAGCTACTTTGCAGCGCGCAGCGGCTGGTTGGGTGCCGATGGCATGGACCGTACGTTCATGCCGGAAGCCTCCACACGCGCGGCGGTGCTGGCGGACCAGGCGAAAGAAGTCACCACCAGTTTCATCGCGCGTGACCCCAATGGTGTGCAGGTGCGCAGGACCTATGCGTTGACCCGCGGTAGTTATGCGGTCCACGTGCATGATGAGGTCACCAATGCCGGCACCGCAGCCTGGACAGGCAGTGTTTATCGCCAACTGATGCGTAATCCACCGGCGGCCAAGGGAATGGGCATGACCAATCCCGAGTCGTTCAGTCTGAGCGGCGCGGCCTGGTACAGCCCGGAAGACAAGTACAAGAAGCGCAAATACCCCAAATTCGTCGACGATGGCCCCTTGGACCAACAGGTCACAGGTGGCTGGGTCGCGTTGTCGCAGCATTACTTCCTGACTGCCTGGATTCCGCAAAAGGACCAAGCCGCGTTGTTCTCACTGGGCGTGGCGGGTACGACCCACCGGATAGTGGCAGCAGGGCCGCAGATCACGCTTGCGCCCGGCCAGCGGTTTACCAGTGACGCCACGCTTTGGGTCGGGCCGAAGCTGGCCGAACAGATGGAACCCATCTCGCCGGGCCTGGAGCGGGCCATGGATTACGGGTATTTCACCCCCTTGTCGCAGCCAATCCACTGGTTGCTGACCCAACTGCACAAGTTCACCCATAACTGGGGCTGGGCGATCGTGCTGCTGGTGGTCTTGATCAAGTCGGCGCTGTATCCACTGTCGGCGGCGCAATACAAGTCGATGGCCAAGATGCGCAGGTTCCAGCCGCGCATCGAGCAGCTCAAGGAGCGCTACGGCGACGACAAGCAGAAGTTCCAGATGGCGATGCTGGAGCTCTACAAGAAGGAAAAAATCAACCCGGCCGGCGGTTGCCTTCCGGTGCTGATCCAAATGCCGGTGTTCCTGTCGCTGTATTACGTGTTGCTGGAAGCGGTTGAACTGCGCCAGGCGCCGTGGATCATGGGCTGGGTCAGCGACCTCACCGCACGTGATCCGTACTTCATCCTGCCCGTGCTCAACGGCGCCATCATGCTGTTGACCCAGCGGCTGACCCCGATGGTCGGCATGGACCCGATGCAGAAGAAAATGATGCAGCTGATGCCGGTGGTGATGGTGGTGATGTTTGCCTTCTTCCCCGCTGGACTGGTGCTGTACTGGGTCACCAATGGCGCACTGGGCCTGCTGCAACAGTGGTGGAATACCCGGCGCTACGCCGAAGCGCCTGCCGCAGCCTGATCAAAAATTGCACCGCATCGAAGCCCGCCGCAAGGCGGGCTTCGTCGTTGCTCGCTGGCAAGTCTGCGACCATGCGCGCATGAACCACGCCGTCGAGACCATCGTTGCCATCGCCACAGCGCCCGGCCAGGGCGGGGTCGGCATCGTGCGCCTGTCGGGCCCGCGTGCGCACGCCATCGCCGAAGCCATCAGCGGGAAATTCCTGCTGCCGCGCGCCGCCACATATGCCCGTTTCCGGGCGGCGGATGGCGAAGTCATCGACGATGGCATCGCCCTCTATTTCGCGGGGCCGGCAAGCTATACGGGTGAAGACGTGGTCGAGCTGCAGGCGCATGGCAGCCCGGTCGTGGTCCGCCAATTGGTTGCGCGCTGCATCGAGATGGGTGCGCGGCAGGCCCGACCGGGGGAATTCAGCGAACGCGCGTTCCTCAACGGGAAGCTCGACCTGGCCCAAGCCGAAGCCGTGGCCGACCTGATCGCGGCTGGCGACGAACGGGCCGCGCGCGCTGCACGTCGCTCGCTCGACGGCGTGTTCTCGCGGCAGGTCGAGGCCTTGATGGCACAGTTGCTGGCGATCCGGGTGCATGTGGAGGCTGCCATCGACTTCGCCGATGAATCACTGGAGACATTGGGCGGCGCCGCGTTGCGCACCAGGCTCGTGACCGCGATGAACGACCTCAGCGGCTTGCAGGCCGAGGCCGAGCGCGGGCAGAAGCTGCGTGATGGACTGCACGTGGTGCTGGTCGGGCCGCCGAACGCAGGCAAGAGCTCGCTGCTCAATGCGTTGGCCGGCAGCGACCGCGCCATCGTGACCGACATCGCCGGCACCACCCGCGACTTGTTGCGCGAAACGATTCGGCTGGATGGCGTGGAACTGACCTTGGTCGACACGGCGGGACTGCGCGAAGCGGGTGACGCGATCGAGGCGGAAGGCATTCGGCGCGCCAAGGCTGAGGTTGGCCGCGCCGACCTCGCCCTGATCGTGGTGGACGCATGTGATCCAGAGGCTGGCCGCGCGGCGCTGGTGGAGTCGACCCAGAGCGCATCACTGCGTTTGTGGCTCCACAACAAGGCCGACTTGTTGGCGGAGCTGCCCGAGCACGAGCGGCTGGATACCCTGTTCGTGTCCGCCCGTACAGGTGTTGGACTGGAGGCATTGCACCTGCGCCTGTTGGCCTTGTCTGGAGTCGGCGATGCGGCAAATGGCGCCTTCAGTGCCCGCGAGCGCCACGTGCAGGCACTCGCCAAGGCGGCTGGATATCTGCACGAAGCCAACCTGGAGCTTCAATCGGAGCGGCTTGAACTCGCTGCCGAGGTACTCTCACGAGCGCATTCAGCTTTGGGTGAAATTGGCGGCGGGGTGGACGCCGATGGTCTACTGGGTCACATATTCAGCGCGTTCTGCATCGGCAAGTAGTGACGAAGCCGCGATCATGCTTGACAAATGGCCGCTGCTGCTGCGTGCTATCGATGGGTGCGTCCAGCACCAACTAGGGGGAGTTTCTGATGTCTGCAATCAATACCGTGCGTCACGGTCTTGCGCCCATCGCGCTGGCCGTGGCGGTGGCATGCGCACTAGGCGCATGCAAGAAAGAACCCGCTGCTGCCGATACGGCGGCCAGCGCGGCAACACAGCAAGCACCTGCGCCGACGCCGGAGTCGGTGGTCGCGGCCTCGGTCAACGCCATGGGCGCGGACCAGCTGCGCACTGAAGCGTCCAAGGCGTACGGCGAGAATCGGTTGTATGCGCCGGCCGGCAACAATGCCATGGAGTTCTACCTGGCGCTGCGCGACAAGGCGCCTGCGGACGCGGCAGCGTCCAGTGCACTGACCGACCTGATGCCGATGACCGTGATCGCCACGGAACAGGCGATTGCGCGCGAGGATTTCATCGAGGCCAAGCGACTGTCGGCGTTGATCGAGAAGGCCGACGCGAAGCATCCATCCCTGGCACGACTGAAATCAAGTATCAGCAGCAGTGAAACAGCGTCGGCCCAGCGGATTGACGCGCAGAAACTGACGGCGGAAGAGGAAACCAAACGCCTGGAAGACGTCGCCAAGAAGCGCGAGGAAGAACAGAAGAAGCAGCAGGAACAGCAACGCCTTCAAGCCGCTGCCGCTCCAACGCCGACCCAGCCCAGTGCCTCCGAGCAGGCCGCCGCAGCAGCCGAAGCGAAACGCCAACAGGATGCAGCCGCCGACGCCGAGCGCAAGCGCGTTGCCGCGGCCGCCGCTGCGGCTGAGCAAGCGCGCCAGCCAGCGGCTACGAGCGCAGCCACTGCGCAACCGGCGCGTGCATCCGGTGACCTGACCGCCATTTCCCAGCCGGGTCCGAGATTCCCAGCGGCTGCGCAACGCGCTGGAGCAACCGGCACGGTGCAGGTGGAGTTCACGGTGGCGACGGATGGCAGGGTCAGCGATGCACGCGTGGTCTCGTCGGACGGGCCGCGCCAGTTCCAGCGTGACTTTGAAAGGGAAGCTTTGGTGGCAGTCAAGCGTTGGCGCTTCCAGCCGGTGGGCCAATCCACCACAAGCCGCCGCACGATCAGCTTCCAGCAATAAGCATCAGCACCATGCAAACGAAAAAGCCCGGCGAATGCCGGGCTTTTTCTTGCTTGCTTGCGGCACGTCAGGCCGAGATCGCCAGCTTCTCCTGGCGGTAGCGCCACACTGCCAACAGCCACAGGATCACGGCCAATGAGAGTGATGCGGCCAGGTAGATCGCCCATTGTTGGGCAGAGGCGGCCTCGCCACGCGTGACCTTCTGGATCATCTGGTTCTGCGACAGGAATGGCACCGCGTATTGCCAGAGTGCGGTGTCTTTCAGCGGATACGCCATCAGCGCGTAGGCCGGCAACATCGGCAGCATCATCAGCCAGACCATGTGACTCTGTGCTTCCTTCATGCTTTTGGCTGCCGCCGACAGCGCGGTCAGTGTCGCGGTCCCGATCAGCACCAAGGGAAGCAGCACGATCAGCAGCTTGCCCATTGCCAGGAAGCTGACATCCAGCGATCGTGCCGAGCCACCCGCAAGGCTGGCGCTCAACTTGAAGGACAGCAGGATCAGCAGCATCGACGTGAGCCCCATCAGCACGGCCGCCAGCATCTTGCCGCCGACCAGCGCCGTGCGCGATGCCGGTGTGGCCAGCAGCGGCTCAAGCGACTGACGCTCGCGCTCGCCGGCCGTGGTGTCCATCGCCAGATGCGCGCCGCCGATGAAGGCGAACAGGGTCAGGATCAACGGCAGCAGTACCTGCATCAGCATGCTGCTCTTGGCTTCCGGCGTGGCCAGGTCACGGCTGGCCAGATTCACCGGCGAGCCGACCATTGGATTGACCCCGCGTGCCAGCAAGCGCAGCGCACCCACCGACTGACCGTACTGTTGCAATGCATTGCGCACGCGATCCGTCGGCACGTCCGAATTGCGGCGCGTGCTGTCCATCACCAGTTCGACCTTGGCGGGCTTGCCGGCGCGCCAGTCAGCGGCGAACTCCTTGTCGATCACCAGCGCCACGTCCTCGCTCTGGTTGAGGATGCGTGCCTCGTAGTCGGGCGTGGCGGCCTTCGCGTCGATCCCGCGACTGGCCAGGAAGGCGACCAGGTTGGGAGCACGTTCGATGCCGACCACCGACAGGGTCAGGTTCTTTTCCAACTGGGTTTCTGCACGCAACTCGGTCAGCTTGCCCATGCCCAGGAACAGCAGCGGGTAGATCAGCGGTGCCATGAACAGGGTCAACAGGAAGGTGCGGCGGTCGCGGGCGAAATCCCGCAACTCCTTGCGCATCACGACGAGCAGCAGGCCCATGAAAGTGGTGTTGTTCATGCGTGCAGGCCCTCCTCGGAGCCGATCAGGCGCACGAAGGCGTCCTCCAGATTTTGTTCCCCTGCCTCTTCGCGCAGCTCGTCAGTGGTGCCTTGGGCGACCACCTTGCCTTGCGCGATGACGACAATCCGGTCACACAGGGCGACGACCTCTTGCATGATGTGGCTGGAGAAAATCACGCAGCGGCCCTCCGCGCGCAGATCCTTGAGGAACGCGCGCAAGCCACGTGTGGTCATCACGTCCAGGCCATTGGTCGGCTCGTCCAGGATCACGTTCTTCGGGTCATGGATCAGCGCCCGGGCTATCGCGGTCTTGGTCCGCTGGCCCTGGCTGAAGCCTTCGGTGCTGCGATCCAGGAAGTCCTCCATTTGCAGCGCAGCAGCGAGCTTGGCGGTGCGCTCGGCGATGAGCTTGGCTGGCATGCCATGCAGTTCGCCGAAGTAGGCGATGTTCTCGCGCGCGGTCAGTCGCTTGTACACGCCGCGCGCATCCGGCAGCACGCCCAGGCTGCGGCGCACGCGATTGGGATCGGCGGCGACATCGATGCCATCGACCAGCACCCGCCCGGTTTCCGGGGTCATCAAGGTGTAGAGCATGCGCATGGTGGTGGTCTTGCCGGCGCCGTTGGGTCCAAGCAGTCCGGTGATCTGGCCGTCGTGGGCGGTGAAGCCCACATCATCCACGGCGATGACCGGAGTCTTGTCCTTGCCCTTGCCGGGGAAGGTCTTGCGAAGGTGTTCTGCGACGATCATGGGTTGCGGTCCTTGTTGGGCAGGGAGCTCACGGCTCCCAGCCGTTGAAGCTGGTGAAGGGCGGCACGTAGTTGAGCTTGTCCAGGCAGGCGCCTTGCAGCGCCTTGGCGTCGGCTTTTTCGATGAACTGGGTGAACAGTTTCGGCATGCAGCCGGCACCGATCACGTTGTGGCCCTGGCCGCGCAGGGTGAACAGGCGGCCATTCGGAAGTGTCTTGACCACTTCCTCTCCGTAGCGCGGCGGGGTCACCGGGTCGAACTCGCCCTCCAGCACCAGCGCCGGCACATCGGTGGCAAGCGCCTTGTGGAAGTCGGCAGGCACCTCACCCTTCGGCCAGACCTTGCACATCACGGCCATGGATTCGGTCATCCCGGTGCCGAGCACGGTGTTGGCATCTTCGCTGCGCGCAACCATGCCTTCGTTGTCCTCGCTGCAGATGACCGAGAACTGCATGCCCATCGCCATGTTGTCCTTGAGGTCCCCGGCCATCATCTTTGCCAGTGCGACCAGGCCTTCGTAACGGCCGCTGTTGGCTTCGTGGATGAGCTTGGGCAACAGCGAACCTGCTGCCGGCATGTACGCATACATCCGCACCAGCCCGGCCAGCATGTCCGCACTCAGCGTGGCTTGCGCCTGCTCGCCGGTGGTTGCATCGCGATAGGTCACTTCCACCGGCGCTGCACGCAATTTGGTGAGCAGTTGTTCGAGCTCGACACGCGGATCACCCAGCTTGCCCTTGCACGCCGGAGCCTTGGTGCACAGCGCGAATTGCAGGGCCAAGGCATCGTCCAGATTGCGCGCGAAGATGTTGCCGAGTTGCAGGGTGTTGGGCACCACAGAGTCCAGCACGATGCTGCGGGTGGTCTTGGGATGGTGCATCGCGTATTGCTGGGCGACGCGGGTGCCGTAGCTGACCCCGACCAGGTTGACCTGCGCTGCGCCAATGGCTTCGCGCACCGCGTCCAGGTCGGCGATGGCGTCGCTGGTGGTGTAGTGGCGCAGGTCGGCCTTGGTCGACAACTCGGCTACGCACTTGGATGCCGCGGCTTCTGCAGCGGCGGTGCCCGGGGTCGAAGGCTGGTCCGGATCGTCCATCTTGCAGGCCAGCAAATTGGATTTTCCGGTGCCGCGCTGGTCGACCAGGATCACGTCGCGGTGCTTGCGGACCTCCTTGAAGACGCCATCCAGCATCGGATAGCTTTCCACCGCGGCCTGGCCGGGACCGCCGGCGAGCATGAATACCGGGTCGGGTGCCTTGTCTCCATCGGAGGTGGCCGGTAACCAGGCGATGTTGAGCTCGATCTTGCGCCCGTTGGGCTGGCTCCGATCTTCCGGCACGGCGAAGGTCGCGCATTGCGCCTCGATGCTGTCCTGGCTCATCGGCGAGGTCAGGCTGCAGGCCTTGAATGCAATCTTGCCCAGCGTGCGCGGTTTCACCGGCGCGGCCTTGACCGGGGTCGCATCGACTTTGGCGGTGTCGCCATCGACTGAAGGTTTTGGCTTGAAATGCTGGTAACCGAAGTACGCGGCCAACAGCACCAGTACCAGGATGATTCGGATCTTGGGCGACATCGTCATTGGTCCTCGTAGAGAAAAATCTGTTCAATGCGTCCGCCGAACAGGCGGGCGATGCGGAACGCGAGTGGCAGGCTCGGGTCGTATTTACCGGTTTCCAGCGCGTTGACGGTTTGCCTGGAAACATCCAGTCGCTCGGCGAGTTCGCCTTGCGACCAACCCTTCGCATCGCGCAATTCGCGTAGGCGGTTGTTCACGCGCGCCGCCTCATTGGAACCGGCGGGCAACGACGATCTTGGCCAGTCCGTAACTGGCGCAAATCAGCGGGAACACCCAGATCATGGCCACCCCGGACGGGATGTCGATGACCTTGGCCAGCTGCAGGAAGCCGCCGGCGATGTAGACCAGCGACACGAACGCGGCGGCAAAACTGATGGCCTCCAACTCGATCCGCTGCTGCAGTTCATCAACATCGCGGATGTAACGGATGATCGCCCGTAAGGCCAGGCCGATCGCCGGTACCGGAAGCAGCGCGATCAGTGCGCGCAAGCCGGGCTCTGTCACGCCCTGCTTGAGTAGCCAGACCGACAGGAACAACGTGACCACGTAGCCAGCCATCGCTGGCAGGAACTCGCGCAGGTAGCGACTGCGTAGCGCCGGTGTGCCGGTGTCGCAGGCATCCGGCATGCGCCAGCGCAGCAGGCCAGCGAAGCCGCAGCCGGCGGCGATGCCGAACAGGAAGCCGGATGCGGTGTCCGTCACTGGCCACGGCGAGACATGCGGCAGCACGATTGCCATGCCCGCGCACAGCGCCGCGGCGACCAGCAGCCTGACCGCCATTTTTGGCATGGCAATCGCCATCAGCGCTTCAAACCCTTGGCGAAGTGTCCGGCAGCGATTCCAAGAAACGCCATGCCGATGGCAATGAACGCGGTCTGGCCGCTGAAACCGATCGCCGTGAACGCCATTCCCGTGGCCAGGAAGGACATTCCGGAACCCTGTTGGCAGTTGATGCGCATGTGCTGTCCCCGTTGAAGCGTGTCAAGTACGCTTGACAGGGACGATACCGAATTCACAAATCGCTTGTCAAGTGACCTTGACACGACAGACGCCTTTTGATCCGAGCTGACGTGGACATGCTTTTTGTGTGCATGCGCTAGCATCCATGCAGTTGTGGGTTTGTCATCGCAAACCATGGGAATCGACCCGATGTGGGCGCGGCAGACAATGGGTGCGAACGACGGTGTATCCCGGCATGCGCAAATTGCCGGCGAAACCCTGTTCTGGATCTTGCTTTACATGCTGGGGATGTATTACTCCAATGCCTACGTGGTCGGCCCGTCCCAGGTAACACTGTTCTGGCCCGCAGCCGGCATTGCGTTCGCGGTAGTGATGGGCAGGGGTGTGGCCTGGGCGGTGATCATTCCCTTGGCCGTGTTGCTGTCGCACGCAACGTTCGCCTCGGTTCCCGCGGTCTTCTTGCCGTTCTCGGTGATGAGCAACATGCTGGGGTCACTGGTGGGGGCTCGGATGGTCCGATCCAACACCCTGCATCGCTTCAATAATGTACAGGCTGCGTTCGCATTGGCCGCGGGTGCGGCGTTGATGGCGGCGACCTCGGCGGCGATCGGGACCATCGGCTTGCTGGTCGCGGAAATGATCCCGGTAGCGGATGCGCTACCGGCCTACGTGAAATGGCTGTTGGGCGACCTGTTGGGGGTTGTGTGCATCGCGCCCACACTCCTGCTGCTGATGGTTGGACGACGCGGTGGGGGCCCGGATCAACCTATCCGCAGCGACTATGCATCCGCTGGCGAAAAGATGGCGTGGGTGGCGGTGTATCTGGCCTCGTATGCGTTCGTGTATTGGACGGGGACCCAGAACAGCGGATATGCGCTGGGTATGATCGCGTTCCCACTGGCACTCCTGCTCTGGAGCGGATTTCGTTTCCAGCCGCTGTGGACCGCCATCGGCACCTTGACTGCGGTATTCGTGGTGACCTCGTTGACAGGCTTCGGGCTTGCTGGATTCAAGGCACCGACAACGCTGCTGGACGTCGTCCTGCTGCTGGGCTTCCTGACCCTGGTCGCCGCACTGCCGTTGATCCTGATGGCGTCAGTCAATCAGCAACGCGTCAGTGCCCGACGGGCACTGCGGCTTGCCGCCGAGACGGCGATTCGGCAACAAGACGAACTCGAACGGCTGGTGGCCGAGCGAACCAGCCAACTCGACGAGGCCAACCGCCAACTCGAACACGCCAGCCAGACCGATGCACTGACCGGCCTGCGTAACCGGCGCTACCTGTCCAATCAACTGCCGCTGGACCTGGAGTTCTACCGACGCGAATCCATGCAAGCCGGCGCGCCGCCCCATGTGTTGATGTTCGTCATGGTGGATATCGACCATTTCAAGCGCATCAACGATGCCCATGGGCACAAGGCGGGCGATGAAGTCCTGCAGCAATTCGCGAATCTGCTCACCAGGCTTGTGCGCAGCAGCGATTACGCTATCCGCTGGGGCGGCGAGGAATTCCTGTTGGTGCTACGGCCCATGCCCAGCGAGCTCGTGCGCACGATCGGCAACCGCATCTGCAGCAGCGTGGCGGCGCACCCCTTCGAGTTCGGGGGCGGCCAGCGGATCAATTTGACGTGCTCGGCAGGGTTCGCCAAATACGACATGCCATCGCAGACACCGGCGTCGAGCTGGGAACGACCTGTCGAACTGGCCGATGCCGCCCTGTACTGGATGAAGCAGAACGGACGCAACGGGTGGGCCCTGCTCCAACCCACCCTCGCACTCGATCTGGACACGGCCTTGGCGCCCGGCAAAGCCGGCGTCCAACGGCTCATCGATACCGGGCAGATGGCAGTCATCAGCGGTTCGGGGATCGAATCCGGAGCGCCGCCAGGCGACCTGGAGTCGCGTCCCAGCGACGCATGACCTGCGCCTGGCCGCTGGTCGGAAGCTACTTGTTGCTGACGTACTTCTCGCGGCGAATGTGCGGGATCGGCAAGCCGCATGCCTTGAGCGCCTCGAAGCAGGCATCGACCATGTTCGGGTTGCCGCACAGGTAGGCGATGTCGCCATCGGCGCTCGGCGCAAATTCCTCCAGCGCGTTCTGCACGTAGCCGTGGCGGACGTCCGCATGTGCTTGCCCGGAATCTGGCTGCGGCAGCTCGCGCGAGAAACACGGCACGAATCGGAACCCCGCATGCATCTTGGCGAAGGCGCGGAATTCGTCGCCGTACAGCAGTTCTTCGGGCGTTCGCGCACCCTGCAGCAGGACGATTTCGACGCCGCGTTCGCGCATCAAACCCTCCAGCTGCGGCAGCATCGCCCGATACGGCGTGATCCCAGTGCCAGTGCCGATCAGCAGGTAGCGGCGGTTGGCGTCATTCGGCAGCAGGCAGAAGCGGCCGTATGGCCCACTGGCATTGATGTGCGCACCTTCGGCCATGCCTTCGAACAACGCCGTCGCAGCCCCGCCCTGCACATAGCTGACGGCGATCTCCACGGTCTCGCCCGGACCAAGCGCATGGTCGTGCTGGGTCGCGAGCGAATAACTGCGCCGCGCCGCCGTGCCATCGGCGTAATCGAAATGGATCTGGATGAACTGGCCGGGGATGTAGTCCAGCGGCAGGCCGTCGTCGCGGACGAATGACAGGTGCGCCACGCTGGGCGCGATCATCCGGCGGTCGGTGAGTTTCAGCGGGAAGTGAACAATGGCCACGCGATGCTCTGTTTGATGGGTGCAACGCCGCGTGACAGTCGTGGCCACGGGCGGCCGCCTATACTAACCGCTGCACTATTCCCGCCCGTCCCCGCGCGTCCGGCAAGCCCGCAAGGTCGCCCCACGCAGCGGCGGATCATCGCCCGTGAGTTGCCCTCGTGAAAAGCCGCCCGTGAATAGCACCGATGAGTGATTTCCAAGCGCCCGCGCTGCACGTCAGCGACCTGCGCAAGACCTATGACACCGGCGTTGAAGCCCTTAAAGGCATCTCGCTGGATGTTGCCCCCGGTGATTTCTATGCCCTGCTGGGCCCGAACGGCGCCGGCAAGTCGACGTTGATCGGGATCGTCAGTTCGCTGGTCAACAAGACCAGCGGCACGGTGGAGATCTTCGGCACCGACATCAGCCGCGACCGCGACGCCGCGATGCGCCTCATTGGTTTGGTGCCGCAGGAATTGAACTTCAACATGTTCGAGAAGCCGCTGGACATCTGCGTGAACTATGCGGGGTTCTATGGCATTCCACGTGCGCAAGCGCTGGTCCGTGCCGAAGAAGAACTCAAGCGCGCGCAGCTGTGGGACAAGGCCGAAAAAATGAGCCGCACCTTGTCCGGCGGCATGAAACGGCGCTTGATGATCGCGCGCGCCATGATGACGCGCCCGCGCCTGCTGATTCTTGACGAGCCGACTGCCGGCGTCGACATCGAGATCCGCCGCGGCATGTGGCAGACGCTGAAGACGATCAACGAAGCCGGCACCACGATCATTCTCACGACCCACTACCTGGAAGAAGCCGAGAACCTGTGCCGCAACCTGGCGATTATTGATCATGGGCGGATCGTCGAGCAGGGGCCGATGCGCGCGCTGCTGGCGAAGCTCGATGTCGAGGGGTTCCTGTTCGATGTCGAGGGCACCCTGCCCAGCGAGCTTCCGCTGATCGAAGGTGCGGTCGTGGCCGCGTTCGACGACCACACCATCGACATCGACATGCCGCGCGCGATGGACCTCAACCGCGTGTTCGCCGCCTTCGATGCCGCCGGTATCCGCGTGCGTTCGATGCGCACCAAGTCGAATCGGCTGGAAGAACTGTTCGTGCGATTGACCGGCAAGCAGGAGGTGACGGACAAGGATGTCCTAACGCCGCGGGCGGCTGTGCACTCCCCGGGGTCGCACGATGCGCAGGAGCGGCCGGCATGAGCGCGCAACCAGCAGAACAGACCATCGCCAATCGCAACCTGGTCGCACTGGGCACGGTCGCCCGCCGCGAGGTGATGCGCATCCTGCGGATCTGGACGCAGACGCTGATCCCGCCCGCCATCACCATGACCCTGTATTTCCTGATCTTCGGCGG
>JBKJOY010000215.1:0-3576 GCA_046595415.1 Thermomonas sp. | reverse complement strand
GCCCGACGACCTCGACCTGATCCTGCTGCCCGGCCTGCTGCACAGCAGCCCACAGGAATTGATCGATCGCGTCAGCGCTATGCAGCCGGAACTCGATCTGCTGCGGGCGATGCACCTGCGCGGCGTGCAATTGGCGGGCAATTGCAGCGGCAGTTTCCTGTTTGCCGAATCAGGCCTGCTGGACGGACACCGCGCCACTTGCAGCTGGTGGCTTGCCACGGCGTTCCGGCAACGCTACCCGAGGGTGCAACTGGAAGCCGACGCGATGGTGGTCGAAGACGCGGGCATGTTGACTGCTGGCGGCTCGTGTTCACTGCAATCGCTGATGCTCAAGCTGATCGCCAAGGCGGGCGGTAACGAATTGGCACAGCAGACCGCACGCATGCTGCTGATCGATACCGAGCGGCAGAGCCAAGCGCCCTACGTCAGCCAGGCATTGATGGAAAAGCCCAGGCACTCGCTGTCCGAGAAGGCCGAGCAGTTCCTTATGCACGAACTGCATCACGAAGTCAGCGTCACCCAGTTGGCCGAATATTGCGGCACCAGCGAGCGCAGCCTGCTTCGTCATTTCCGTGCCCACCATGGGGTCACGCCCGTGGCGCACATCCAGCACCTGCGCGTCGAGCGCGCCAAGGCGCTTCTGGAAACCACGCACCTGAGCTTCGAGGAAATCGTGGAACGTTGCGGCTACAGCGACAGCGCCAGCTTCCGAAAATTGTTCAAGCGTGCCACGGCGATCACGCCTGGGGATTATCGCGAGCGCTATCGCCTGCGTCCGCATTGACCGCGTCCGTGGGCCTGTCGACGGGTTCGCGGCGCAGCGTTGAAAACAGCAGGTCGCACAACGGATAGGTGATGTTGAAATTATTGTGCGCCATGCGCCGCGGATCGTGATGGGTGCGATGCAGCCAGCCCAGCTTGCGCACCAGCCAGCGCCGTGCCAGCCAGTGTTGGTCAGGCAGGTGGTAGGCCAGGTGCAGGACTTCGTAATTCAGGAAGTAGAACATGCCCGTGGCAACGAACAGCCAGGCAACATTTGCCGACACAAGAAATGACAAGCCCAGCCAAACCGGAAATGCGAACAGGCCGAAGAAGAACGTCACCAGCAGCGGCGGAAACAGTACGGCGCGCAAGTCGCGTACGTCGTCCAGCGGCATCGCCTGGTGGTTGAAGAAGCGATGGTGCTGCCCGGCGTGGCGGCGATAGACCAGGCCCAGGCCCCGGAAAGGCCGATGCATCGGGAAGCGATGCCCCAGGTATTCGGCCAAGTTGGCGTACAGCCAGGTCATCGGCACAGCCAGCCACTCCAGCGGCTGCACATCGTGCAGGCGCAGCAGGCAGGCGACCAGTGCGATGCTGCCAACGCCGAAGGTAAAGGCAAGGTGCAGGCGGCCGTCGTAACCGGCCGGAATTTCGCGATCACGATAGTCCTCGCGAAAGCGCGCCACCGCGTCGGGCAGGCCTATTCCCCTCATCGCCCGCCTACCTCGCCTTGCCTGTGCATGGCCGCCCCGTCCCTCCGTTTGTCATCGCCATGGTACGCAGGCAAGCGCCAATCGAACACAATGCCGGCATGCGCAAGATCGTGCACATCGACATGGATGCCTTCTATGCCTCCGTGGAACAGCGCGACGAGCCCAAACTGCGCGGCAGGCCGGTGGTCGTTGCCTGGCGCGGTGCGCGTTCGGTGGTCTGCGCGGCATCCTACGAGGCGCGCAAGTTCGGTATCCGGTCGGCCATGCCGGCGGTACGCGCCGAGCGCCTGTGTCCTGCGGCCATCTTCGTACCGCCCGACTTCACCCGCTATCGGGCAGTGTCGCGCCAGGTTCGCGAGATCTTCGCGCGGCACACCAACCTGATCGAGCCGCTGTCGCTCGACGAGGCCTATCTGGACGTGACCGAAAACAGGCTGGGCTTGCCCAGCGCCACGGCCGTCGCGCTGGCCATCCGCCAATCGATTCGCGATGAAACCTCGCTGACCGCGTCGGCGGGCATCGCACCGAACAAATTCCTGGCCAAGATCGCCTCCGACTGGCGCAAGCCCGACGGCCAATTCGTGATTCGCCCGCACCAGGTCGAAGCCTTCCTGACGCCCCTGCCCGTCTCCAAACTGCACGGCGTGGGCCGGGTGATGGAAACGCGGCTCGGCGACCTGGGCATCAGCACGGTCGGACAGCTGCGCAGCATGGGCGAAGCCGAGCTGGAGCGCCGCTTTGGTCGCTGGGGCAAGCGGCTGCACGAACTGTCACTGGGCATCGACGAACACCCTGTTGTCAGCGAGCGACCGACTCTGCAGGTATCGACCGAAGACACCTTCGCCACCGATGTACTGCTCGGCGAGACGGTCGAGACCTTGCGCCAGCTCGCGGACAAGGTCTGGATCGTCTCGCAAAAGGAAGTGGGACGCACCGGCCGTACCGTGGTGCTGAAGCTCAAGACCAGCGATTTCCAGATCATCACCCGCAGCCTGACGCCGCCGGCGCCACCGGCGTCGCTGGATGAATTCCTGGCATTGGCCGTGTCGCTGGTCGATCGAGTGGGATTGCCTTCGCGCACGCGCTTCCGGCTGGTGGGCGTGGGCCTGGCGAATTTCCGCAACGCCGACGACCTGCCCCCGCAATCAGAACTGTTCGGCCCCTCGCGCTAAACTAGCGGCCATCAGCCAAGACCGGAACGCCCATGCCCTCCTTCGATGTGATCTCGGAAGTCGACAAGCACGAATTGACCAATGCGGTCGACACCGCCAACCGCGAGTTGGGCAACCGCTTCGACTTCAAGGGCAGCGACGCGCGTTTCGAGCTTGATGATTCGCTGGTTACCCAGTTTGCGCCCTCGGATTTCCAGCTCAAGCAGATGCTGGACATCCTGCGTGGCCGGCTGGTCACCCGGGGCATCGACATCCGCTGCCTGGAAATCGCCGATCCCGAGGTAAACATCGCCGAAGCGCGCCAGAAGGTCACTATCCGCCAAGGCATCGAGCAGAAGCTGGCCAAGAAAATCGTCGCTGCGATCAAGGAAGCCAAGCTCAAGGTCGAAGCGCAGATCAACGGCGACAAGCTGCGGGTGACCGGGAAGAAGCGCGACGACCTGCAGGTGGCGATGGCCTTGCTCAAGAAGGGCGATTTCGAGTTGCCCCTCCAGTTCGAGAACTTCCGGGACTAGCGCGCGGCCTCGCCGAACAGGCGGGACAAATCGTCGCTGCCGAGCAGTCGCCACTCCCCGGGCGCCAGATCGCCCAGCGTCAGGCCGCCAATCGCGACGCGGTGCAGGGATTCGACGTGGTTGCCGACCGCGACGAACATCCGCCGCACCTGGTGGTAGCGACCTTCGATGGTCGTTACCTCCGCGTGCTTCGGCTCCAGTGCGGTCAGCATCGCGGGCGCCAGTGCTTCGTTCTCCGACTCCAGCACCAGCGTTCCGCTGGCGAACACTGCGGCCTCGTCGCCGCGCAAGGGCTCGGCCAGACGCGCCCGGTAGACTTTGGGGAGCTGCGATTTCGGCGACGTGATCCGGTGCAGCAGCGCACCGTCATCGGTCATCAACAGTAGTCCGGAGGTGTCGCGATCCAGGCGCCCG
>JBKJOY010000394.1:0-5235 GCA_046595415.1 Thermomonas sp. | reverse complement strand
GTGCGGCATCGTCGAGCTGCCGATCTCACCATCTTTCAACGCCTGCTTGAAATAGCCCTGCGAGATGTAGCCCCAGATGTCGCGGCACAGGTCGATCGCAACCGTGTCGATGCGGCGGGATACATCGCACAGTTCGGCGATGCCATCGTGCGGTTCGATCTGGGTGGTGTAGGGCTGCCAGTCCAGTCCTAGCGATTCCACGAAGTGCCTGGAGAACGCCGGCCAGTCCACATCCGGATACGCAGCCACGTGTGCGTTGTAATTACCGACAGCGCCGTTGATCTTGCCCGGCATCGGCAAGCCCGCGAGCACCTCACCCTGGCGGCGCAAACGGGCCACGACATTCGCCAGCTCCTTGCCAACCGTGGTCGGCGATGCGGTCTGGCCATGCGTGCGCGCGAGCATCGACAAGCCGGCGTGCTGGTGCGCCATCGTGCGCAGACTTTCGATCAGCGTATCGAGCTTCGGCAACAACACCTGCTGGCGCGCCTCGCCCAGCAGCAGCGCATACGACAGATTGTTGATGTCTTCACTGGTGCAGGCGAAATGCACGAATTCCAGCGCCGGGCCAAGCTCATCGTCGTCCTTCAGGCGCTCCTTGATCAGGTATTCGACTGCCTTGACGTCGTGGTTGGTGGTGCGCTCGATCTCCTTCACCCGTGCTGCATCGGCCACGCTGAACCCGTCCGCGAGTGCGTGCAGGCGTGCAGTCGCGGTGGCAGTAAAGGGCGCCAATTCCGGGATGCCGGGCTCAGCGGCCAGCGCCAGCAGCCATTCGATTTCGACTTTGACCCGGGCGCGGATCAGGCCGTATTCGGAAAAAATGGGCCGCAACGCATCGACCTTGCCCGCATAGCGGCCATCGAGCGGGGACAAGGCAGTCAGGGCGTCAGGCATGGCCAACACTAGCGAGGAAGTGAACACCAATTCTAAACCGTGCCGGGGTTAAGCTCGCCGCTGTCATTGGGCAATTCGCGAGGAGCCGCTGGATGAGCAAGCAAGCCGATGTCCGCATCGAGCACGACAGCATGGGCGAGCTGGAAGTCCCGGCTGACGCGTTATGGGGCGCCTCCACCCAGCGTGCAGTGCTGAATTTCCCGATCTCGGGCCAACCGATGCCACGCGAATTCATCCGCGCACTGGGCCTGGTCAAGGCCGCTGCCGCGCAGGTCAATGGCGACTTGGGCTTGCTTGGCAAAGGCATGTCTCTTTCGATTCGCAAGGCCGCAATGGCGGTGGCCAAGGGCGAATATGACGTGCAATTCCCGGTCGATGTGTTCCAGACCGGGTCGGGCACATCCAGCAACATGAATGCCAATGAGGTGATCGCAGCGTTGGCCTCGCGCAATGGGCGTAGCCAGGTGCATCCCAATGATCACGTGAACCTCGGCCAGAGCTCGAACGATGTGATCCCGACCGCACTGCGCGTGTCTGCGCAGCTCGCGACCGTCGAAACCCTGCTGCCGACGCTCAAATACCTGCGCGCCACCATCGAGCGACGCGCGCGCGCGCTGGCCAAGGTCACCAAGACCGGCCGCACCCATTTGATGGACGCGATGCCGCTCACCTTTGGCCAGGAACTCGGCGCCTGGGCGGCGCAGTTGGCATCTGCCCAGGCGCGCATCGAAGACAGCCTCAAGCGCCTTTCTCGGCTGCCGATCGGCGGCACTGCGATTGGTACTGGCATCAATGCGGATCCGCGCTTCGGCAAGGCGATGTCCAAGGCATTGACGGTGATGGCGGGAACGCGCTTTGTGCCAGCTGCGAACCTGTTCGAAGGCCTGGCGTCGCAGGACGACGCGGTGGAATTGTCCGGCCAGCTCAGCGTATTGGCAGTGGCGCTGATGAAAATCGCCAACGACTTGCGCTGGATGAATTCCGGGCCCCTGGCGGGACTGGGCGAAATCGAATTGCCGGCACTACAACCGGGCAGTTCGATCATGCCGGGCAAGGTCAATCCGGTGATCCCGGAAGCGACCGCAATGGTGTGCGCGCAAGTCATTGGCCATCATGCAGCGATCACCATTGCCGGCCAGAGTGGCAACTTCCAGCTCAACGTGATGCTGCCGCTGATTGCCTGCAACCTGCTGGATTCGATCCGCCTGTTGGCCAATGCGATGCGCCTGCTCGCGGACGACACGATTGCCGGCTTGAAGGTCCGGCGTGCGCGGGTCGACGAAGCGCTGTCGCGAAATCCCATCCTGGTGACGGCGCTCAATCCGGTGATCGGTTACGAGAAAGCGGCGAAGATCGCCAAGCGTGCGTATGCGGAGAACCGTGCCGTGCTGGATGTGGCGATGGAAGACACCGGCATGCCTGAAAAACAGTTGCGCCGTTTGCTGGATCCATCCTTGCTTGCGCAGGGCGGGATCCAGGGCGGCGCAAGCGGATAACAGCTCACTTCTGGCGCAACCGGGACGGTCACTGGGCGTTGAGTTGACGTACCAGTTCGTAGGCGACTTCCTGCACTGCTTCGCGCGTAGAGTCGGATCCAGAATTCGACATCACCGCGACGGTAATATCCAGGTCCGGGGCAATCACCAGAAAACCCACTCCGCCTTCCTGTATTCCACCGTGATGAATGATAGGGGTTGGTTTGTCCTTGCCGAACAGTCGGACTGAGGTGTCGATTCTCCACCCCAATGCGTAGTTCTGTGGATTGGGGCGACCGTCCGCCAACAGCACCGGCGTCCACATCGTGGTGCGTGCGGATTGCGACAGGAAGTCTTTCTTCGTCGCACACATGCCGAGACGAACCAGGTCCGAAGGCGTCGACACCAGGCCTCCTCCAGCAATGCGGTTGCTGGTATCCATCGCATTGGCCACGCTGTATTGACCCTGTTCCGCTTGATAGAACGTCGCGCGATGTTTCATGGGCGCGGGGCCGTCGACCGTGGTGTCTTGCATCCCGCATGGTTCGAAGACCAGGGAATCCAGTAGCTGCGGGAATGTGGATCCGGACGCCAGTTCCAGTTTTCTCGACAGAAGCGAGTAACCCCATGTCGAGTAAAGGAAGTCTGTTCCAGGGGCAAACTTCAAGCGGTCGCCAATGAAGGAGTCCAGCCCGTCCGCGACGTTGTCGTAGTGCTTGGGGCGTTTCATGCCAAGCGTGCCGGACACGATTTCCAGCAGCGCGTAATGCCGAATACCGGACGTGTGCGACGCCAGCTGCCTGGGTGTGATGCTGCGGGACGCTTCCGGAAGCGCGTCGATGCTTGTCCCGAGCGGGGCATCGAGGTCCAGCAGGCCACGGTCGACCAAACGCATCATCGCGATGGCTGTGATCGGTTTTGCCATGCTGCCTGTGCGGTAACGCGTGGCTGTTGATGCAAGCTCGCGGCCGGCGATATCGGCCCAACCGTACGATCCGGCCCAGCGAATTCCTCCTCCTTTTGCAATCGCTGCCGACATCGAAGGAACGCCCGCCTGCAGTACGGCTGAGCGAAGTGCCAAGTCCAGTGCTGCCGCTTTCGATGGTTGAAGGTCCCCGGATGATGTGCTGCTGGACACCGCCGCGACAGGCAGCGCGGGGATATCCTGTTTCGAAAATGCGTGTGTTTGATTGCTGTACGCGATCACCAACGCGACGCCGAACAGAGGAAAAGCAAACTTGCGGAAATTCTTCATGAGCGACTCACGGGGATATTGTCGATGGGTGTTTCATGGACGGCGGATGCGTTCTTCCAGCATCCGTGCCGGGAATCAGTCGCCGGTCACGGCGACATTGGGCTTGTCGTGCTTGCCGCAATCATCGATGTCTTCCTGGGTCATCCGCGCATAGGGCTTGAACTCCGGAACGGACGCGGAAACCGCTTGCTGGCTAACCAGCAACGCGGGCATGCGCGTGCATAGCTTCATCGCCTCGGCCTCGATCTTCTTGCCTTGCGCTTCCATGCGCTGCTCGAACGCCTTCTCACCGTCCTTGCCACCGAAGATCGCGCCGACCACGCCGCCGAGTGCCTCGCCGGCGATATCGGCGCCTTTCACACCGATCGCCATGCCCGCATCTGCAATGCCAATCATTTGCTCGCGATAGGCAAGCAGAAGCTGGCGCTGGCCTGCATTTACCGCAACTGCCTTGCCTTCGATCAACAGGTCGCCTTGCGGGGTGATCTCGGCTTTCGGCAGATCATTGCCCGAGCGTTGGATATGGTGCCCATTGATATTGATGTCGACACCGTCACTGACACTGATGTTCTTGGTGCGCAGCTCCGCACGCGCCTCGCTGATGGCTTTGTCGACATGGCGGCCAATCATGGTGGTGGGGGCATCATTGGCCGCAGCGGGCGGCGCCGGCGCTGCTGGTGGGGCCGGCGGCGCAGGTGCCTGGCTGCAAGCCAGCAGTGAAGCGCTGGCGGCCAGGGTTGCGAAGAACAGATTGGTGCGTTTCATCATGGAACTCCAGGTCAGAGGGATGCGAAGCCGCTGCGGACGTCATCCTCGCAGCCATCGATGTCTTTCTGTACGAGGCTGGCATAGGGCTGGAATTGCGGCAAGCGGGAGGCAAGGCGCTGCTGCGAGTCCATCACCTTCGGCAGCAAGCGGCAGATGCCGCGCACGCCTGGCTCCACTTCCTGCCTGACGGTGCGCTCGACGCGGCGTTCGAGATTCCCGGTCAGTGCACTGAAGAACAGCCCGACCCAGTTGCCGTCGACCTCCCTGAACACTGCTTCCGTGGCGTGTTGGCCGATATCAATGCCGGCTTTGGCGACTTCCACCACCAGCCCGCGATAGGCCAGCAGTCGCACGCGCTGGCCTGCATCGATCACCTGCGGCTTGCCAGCGATCAGGAAATCGCCTTGTGGAGTGATTTCCGCGGGTGGTAATTCGACAGTCGCGGCACCGCGCTTTGCATCGCCGTGCTTGCCTATCTGGATTCCGTGGTCCACCCGCAGGTTCCCGGTATCGAGTTCCCGCCTGGCTTTCGCCAGCTCGGTGCGGACTTCCTTGCGGGCATCGGCCAGCGATTGGTGGACCTCCGCGCCAATCCCGGTGTCTGGCTTGCCATTGGGTTGCGCTTGCGCGGCGAGGGGCAGGAGCAAGCACAGGGTGGCTGGCAGGATGCTGAGCGTCTTCATTGTTTGGTTCCGTCCGGAGGGGTGGTCAGCAAGGGATTCAGTTGTCGTCGCGCCAGCGGCGCAGGCGGATCGCCGCGAAGATCATGGCCGCACCAACCAGTGCGCCGATCCACAATTCCGCAGTTCCAAAAATGGCCCAGCTCTTGCCGATCTGGAT
>JBKJOY010000379.1:0-4820 GCA_046595415.1 Thermomonas sp. | reverse complement strand
CTGGCTCGGGTCCTCGTCCACCACGTATTCCTGGCGGATCAGCCCGCGTTCGGCGTCATAGGTGGCAATAATGAAATTCTTGGCATACATCAGCCGGCCGACGATTTCGTGCAGCTGTGCGTAATGTTCATGCTCCGGACTGTCTGCGGTCGACAGCGAGGCGATTTCGAAAAGAGCGCGCTGCAGGGACTCGCCCTGGCGGCGTTCGGCCACTTCGCGTTCGAGCTCCGCCACCCGTTGCGTCAGCTGGGCGACAGTCGCCGGTGGCCGGATGCTGGCGTCGGATTCAGTCAAGCTCTACCTCCACCCGATTGCGGCCGTTGTTCTTGGCCCGGTACAAGGCGGCATCGGCGCGGTCGAGCAGGCTGGCTACGGTATCGCCGTCCCGGTAAGCGGCTACTCCAAAACTCGCGGTGATCGGGTCCACCCCGGCGAAGGCGTGGCTGGCAATGGCGGCGCGCAGGTTTTCCGCGGCGGCCATCCCGCCGTCACGCGTACTCTGTCGGCACAGCACCACGAACTCCTCGCCGCCCAAGCGGCCGACGGCGTCGGAATCTCGGGTGCAACTGCGCAGGATGTCGGCCACGCCGACCAGCACCAGGTCACCGGCACCGTGGCCGTATGTGTCGTTGACCCGTTTGAAATGGTCGATGTCCACCATGATGACGGCAAAGCGCATCGCATAGCGGCGGCTGAGCATCAACTCCTCTTCAATCACTTGATCGAGTTTGCGACGGTTGAACAACCCGGTCAGCTTGTCGGTGATCGAGAGCAATTCGAGCTGCTGGTTCTTTTCGACCAGCTCTTGCGTGCGTGCCGCCACCAGCGATTCGAGTTCGGCGTTCAGCTGGCGCAATTGTTCGTTTTGCTGGACCAGGTCGCGTTCCTGCTGATACGCGCGGATAGCTGCGCGAACCGTCAACACGATGTCTTCGTTGAGAAAGGGTTTCTCCAGGAACCGGTACAGGTTGGCTTCGTTGATGGAACGCTTGACGCCGCTCAAGTCACTCTGGCCGGTCAACAGGATCTTGATGGTGTTTGGGGAGCGATCTTGCAGGCGCACCAATAGCTCGTCACCGCGCAGGCCGGGCATCATGAAATCGGAAATGACCACACTCAGTTCGCGCCCTTGGGCGCGCAGTTCGGCTTCGATTTCCAGCGCCTCATCACCGCTTTCTGCGAACTCCATCTGTAAATTCTGGCCAAAATTCGCGGCGAGCACGGTACGCAGTGCGCTTAGCACCGTCGAGTCGTCGTCCACGCAAAGAACTATGCCACCAGCATTCACTTAGGTCGCCCGATCATTTCGATGGATCCAGTAGAACAGAACGCGGCACAAGCCGCATTCCGCAAATGAACGCGAATGCCATGTCATGAAATGAATCACGGACTGGAATTTGGTTCACCTGCGGGCGTCAACTGACGCGTGTGTACCAAGGCAAGCGGTCAGGCATGAGCTCACGCACCCGGCCCGCAATCGATGCAGCGCAGAGGCGGATGCGGGCCCATGCCCAGGTCTTCCAGCAGCATGCGCAACGCGCTGCGCAGGCCCTCCTCGATGACCGGGTGGTAGAACGGCATCTCGAGTACTTGCGCCACGGTCATCCGCATCTGGATCGCCCAGGCCAGCAGATGCGCAAGGTGTTCGTTTTCCGGGCCGATCATTTCCGCGCCCAACAGCAAACCGCTGCCACGTTCGCCATAGACGCGCAGGAGCCCGTGGTTGACCAGCATCACCCGCGAGCGACCCTGGTCCTCGAAGGAGACCTCACCGGTTGCGAAGTCCACGCCGTCCTTGAGCAGCTGGGAGTGGCGCTGGCCGGCGAATGCGGCCTGCGGGTCGCAGAACACGATGCCCAGTGCGGTGCGCCGCGTGTGCCTGAAAACCGCCGGAAAACTGGCGGCATTCTTGCCGGCGAGATGGCCTTCATCGGCGGCTTCGTGAAGCACCGGCATGTCATCGCCTGCGTCGCCAGCGATGAAGATGTGGCTATCGCCCGCCTGCGTGCTTTGGCGATCGAACACCGGAACGCCGCGCTGGTCGAGCACCAACCCGGTGTTGGCCAGTCCCAGCGCGTCCACATTGGGCGTGCGTCCGGTGGCGGCCAGCAGGAAGTCGAAACGTTCGCAGTGACTACCGCCATCGTCATCAGTGAAATGGATGACGACCACATCGCCATCGCGTTCAATGCGCACGTCACGCGCATCCAGACTGATCGCCATTTCGGCGCCAATGATTGTTTTCGCCACGTCGCGTACGGCCGGATCGCTGAGCCCGGCGATGCCGCCACCGCGCCCGAACAAGCGCACGCGCACGCCAAGCCGATGCAGTGCCTGACCCAATTCGACGCCGATCACGCCAGCCCCGAACACCGCAACAGATTCCGGCAGGTCCTGCCAGTCGAACACGTCGTCATTGACTACCAAGCGATCACCGGCCGCACGCAGCATGGCCGGAATAGCGGGGCGTGAGCCGGTCGCAATGATGATCCGGTCTGCGCGAATGCGTTCGAACGCGGGCGCGGTGCCATCACTGGCCGCGCTCAAGCGCAAGGTATGCGGATCTTCAAACGCGGCATGCGCTCGCACGATATTCTCCTGGTTGAAACCAGCGACTGCTTCTTGCACGAAGCCAACGAAGCGGTCGCGTTCCTCACGCACGCGTTTCATCACTGCACGGCCATCAACCTTGCCGGCATCGCTATGGATACCGAATGCCGGAAGCAACGACAATGCATGGCGTGCCTGACCCGGTGCGATCAATAATTTCGATGGCATGCAGCCGACGCGGGCACAGGTGGTGCCGAACGGTCCACCTTCGATCAATGCAATCCGGTCGGTTTTTTTGCGTACCTCGCGATATGCGGCCATGCCGGCGGTGCCCGCGCCGATGATCGCGACGTCGACGTCATGCACGCTCATGGTCAGGCGCCGCTGCGGCGCGGCAACGTCCAGCCCGGGCGCAGGAAATGACAGGTGTAACCCGTCGGATAGTTTTGCAGGTAATCCTGGTGTTCCGGTTCTGCTTGCCAGAACGCACCGGCGGGCGCGAGTTCGGTCACCACCTTGCCCGGCCACAACCCCGAGGCATCGACATCGGCAATCGTGTCTTCAGCGATCTTTCGCTGGTCGTCGGAGTTGTAATAGATCGCGGAGCGATAGCTCGCGCCGCGGTCGTTGCCTTGGCGATCAACAGTGGTCGGGTCATGGATCTGGAAGAAGAACTCGAGCATCTTGCGGAAGCTGGTTTGGGAGGGATCAAACACGATCTCGATCGCTTCGGCATGGCTGCCGTGATTGCGATACGTGGCGTTGTCCACATCGCCTCCGGAATAGCCGACGCGCGTGGACAACACGCCGGGTTGCATGCGGATCAGCTCCTGCATGCCCCAGAAACATCCGCCGGCAAGGATCGCGGTTTCGGTGTTGGCGCTCATGCCGCGTCTCCCGCTTGTGAGCCGTCAAAGACGTGGCGGTATTCGGCATAACCTTCGCGTTCCAGTGCATCCACCGGGATGAACCGCAGCGAGGCCGAATTGATGCAGTAGCGCAAGCCGCCTGCGTCCTGTGGACCGTCGTTGAAGACGTGGCCGAGATGGCTGTCGCCATGGGTCGAACGCACTTCGGTGCGGGTCATGCCGTGGGTGATGTCGCGGTGTTCGATCACATGGGCAGGCTCCAGCGGCTTGCTGAAGCTTGGCCAGCCGCAACCACTGTCGAATTTGTCGACCGAGGTGAACAACGGTTCGCCCGACACCACGTCCACGTACAGGCCGGGTTCCTTGTTGCCGTTGAAGGCGTTCTCGAAGGGGCGTTCGGTACCCGACTCCTGGGTGACCCGGTGTTGTTCCGGGGTCAGGCGGGCCAGCGCTTCAGGGGTCTTGCTGTAGGGCTTGGTCATTGCGGCGCTCCGTGGCTGTGCGGCTTTTCTACCTGTGCGTGATGTATGGCCGGGTGAACCCGCAAGCAAGTGTCCACCCAAGGGTAGACATCTGGGCCAGATGGCCAAGGTCAGGCGGGGCGGGCAATCGGCTAAAATGACGACTTTTACGGGAGGCTCCATGCGCGACCCGACTTTTCCTTCTGCAGGCGCTCGCTTCCGCGCCGCACTCACCGCTGAATCCCCGTTGCAGGTCATGGGCGCCATTACCGCCTACGCCGGCCTGATGGCCAAGCGCACCGGCTACCAGGCGTTGTATTTGTCAGGTGGCGGCGTGGCTGCCAATTCCCTGGGTGTGCCGGACCTCGGCATCAGCACCATGGAAGACGTGCTCACCGATGCGCGCCGGATTGTCGACGCCACCGGCATGCCGTTGTTGGTCGACATCGATACCGGCTGGGGCGGCGCGTTCAACATCGCCCGCACGATCCGCAACTTCGAGCGCATCGGCGTGGCGGCGGTGCACATGGAAGACCAGGTCGGGCAAAAACGCTGCGGTCATCGTCCGGGCAAGGAAGTGGTGACGACCGCCGAAATGATTGATCGGATCAAGGCCGCCGTGGATGCGCGTGTCGATCCGAGTTTCGTGATCATGGCGCGTACCGATGCCGCGGCAGTGGAAGGACTCGATGCCGCGATTGAACGTGCAGTCGCTTACGTCGAGGCCGGCGCCGACATGGTCTTCCCCGAGGCGATGACATCGATTGATGACTACCGCAAGGTCAAGGCGGCCGTGCGCGTACCGATCCTGGCGAATCTCACCGAGTTCGGCAGCACGCCGTTCTACACCACTGACGAATTGCGCGATGCCGGCGTCGATATTGCCCTGTACTGCTGCGGCGCCTATCGCGCGATGAACAAGGCGGCGTTGAATTTCTAC
>JBKJOY010000171.1:0-11078 GCA_046595415.1 Thermomonas sp. | reverse complement strand
CCAGAGCGAACGCAAGCCGGGCGGCAACTATGGGTTCGGCGCACAGGCGCAACGCGTGGCGGAGTTCATCCAGGCCGAGTCGCCCGGCAAGCCCGTCGTGCTGCTCGGCCATTCAATGGGCGGCGGCATCACCGCGCTGGTCGCTGCTCGCTATCCCGGTCTGGTGGCGAAGGTCGGATTGCTGGATGCAGCCGGCGTGCGCTTCAAGGACAACCAGTTCGGACTGGATGTGGTGGCGGGCAAGAACCCGTTCGCAGTGACCGATGCCGCATCCCTGCAACGCTACGTCGATATCGTGTTCCATCGGCAACAGGCGAAACCCTGGATTCCGTGGCCCGCATCCAGCGGCCTGGTTGCGATGCGCAAGCAAAGTGCTGCGTTCGAACAATCCGTGCTTGACCTGATCGGACGCGGGCCGGAGCAATTCGCACCGGGCCGGGAAGCCGCCAACATCCAGCAACCCGCGTTGCTGCTGTGGGGCCGGCAGGATGCGGTGATCGACCCCAGCGCGATGGCCCTGTTCGCAGCGAAGATGCCGCAAGCACGCCAGGTGCTGGTTGAGGATGCCGGCCACATGTCGTTGATGGAACAACCCGCCGCCGTGGCTGATGCCGTGGTTCAATTGATCGACGCTGCGCCAGCGACATCCGGTCGTTGAAATCGTCGTCGAAAGCATCGAGTCAAGCGCGCGGATGGACACCTACGAGGGCGAGCGAATGCATGCAATGAAAACTACGCTGCTCTCTGCTGCGCTTGCGGCAAGCCTGCTGCTGTTGCCCGCATGCAAGGGCAACGATCCGCAGGCTGCGGCCCAGGCCGCCGCTGCACAACGCGCACAGAAAGAACAGGCTGCCGACGCTGCGGCAAAGCAGTTCGACGATGCCGTCGCTGCGCGTGACTGGCGGATGGCGCGCAACTACGGCGAAATCCTGCAGGTCGAACACCCGACGTCCGCCGCCGCGGCACGGATCAAGAAGAAGCTCGACGAGATCAAGGCCAAGGCCGAAACCGAGCAGCAGGAACAGCGGCTGGCAGCGTTGTGGTCGTATGGCGACGAGCCCGTGAAAAAAAGTGGACACCAGCTCTCGGCAGCGATTTATTCCCAAGAACCGGTCGATACCGATGGCAGCGGCGCGCACCCGATCCGCCTGATCTTCCGTGACCATCCGGACTGGGGACGCAGCGCCTACCTGGTGCTGGAGGCCGGCGACTTCAATTGCTACCAGGGTTGCCAGCTCAAGGTCACCGTGGATGGCAAGGTGCAGACGTTACCCGGCTCCCGGCCGAAGACCGACGAAGCCATCGCCATGTTCATCGACGACCACAAGACGCTATGGGGGCTCGCAAAGAGCGCCCAGCACCTGTCGATCGAATTCCCGACCAAGGCCGTCGGCAAGCGCAGCGCCGACTTCGAAGTCGGCGGTTTGAATGCGTCGAATTTGCCGAAGTGGAACTAGCGGACTAAAAACGGGCTGGCTGAAAACGAGGCTGCGGCCTCAGCCCATCGCGTACCCGAACTGCTGGCGGAACTGCAGCGAGAACTCTTCGTAGTCGAAGCGCTGGTTCTGGGTGCCGGGGTGTTCGACCTTGAGCGCGCCCATCAGGTTGCCCATGCGGCCGATGGTCAGCCAGTCGTAGCCTTTCTCGATGCCGAAGATCAGGCCGGCGCGGAACGCGTCGCCGCAGCCGGTGGGATCAGTGACCCGGCGCTCGTGCGCGGGCGGGATGTCGTGGGTGGTGCCTTCGGTATGGATCACCACGCCCTTCGGGCCGCGCGTGCAGATGTAGGCCTTGACCTTGGCCGCGATGGTGGCCTGGTCCCAGCCCGTGCGCTCCTGCAGCAGGTTGGACTCGTAGTCGTTGACCACCACGTAATCGGCCAACTCGATGAAGTTGCGCAGTTCATCGCCATTGAAAAGCGGCATGGCCTGGCCCGGATCGAAGATGAAAGGCACCTTGCCGGCGTGGAACTCGACCGCGTTCTGCAGCATGCCGTCACGCCCATCTGGACCGACCAGGCCAATCGTGACACCGGGAACGTCCTTCACGTGGTTCTCGTGGCTGCGCATCATCGCGCCGGGGTGGAAGGCGGTGATCTGGTTGTTGTCGAGATCGGTGGTGATGAAGGCCTGTGGCGTGAACAGCTCGGGGATCTCGCGGACGTAGGTGAGCGGGATGCCCATTTCCTCGAACCATTCCCGGTAAGGCCCGAAATCCTGGCCGACCGTGCCCATGGGCAGCGGATCACCGCCCAGCAGCTTGAGGTTGTAGGCGATGTTGCCGGCACATCCGCCGAATTCGCGGCGCATCCGCGGCACCAGGAACGACACATTCAGGATGTGCACCTTGTCCGGCAGGATGTGGTTCTTGAAGTGGTCGGGGAACACCATGATGGTGTCGTAGGCCAAGGAACCGCAGATCAGGGCAGACATCGAAGGGCCTCGGGGTTGGGCGCGTGTGGTTGCACAGGTTAACGGCAGCCGTCTCGGGCGGCCAGCAGGATTGCATTCTTCTTGCCCGCGCCGGGGTGCATTGTTAGGCTAGCGAGTCCCGGCTTCGGCCGCGGTCGGTCTTGCGTGCTTCGTCGCGAGATACCCCGCGCATCCTCGTGCGCCCACTTACTTTCCGGCAGCCCATAGCGCATGTTCAAGTTCCTCGGCCGCTACTTTTCCAGCGACCTTTCGATCGACCTCGGTACCGCCAACACACTGATCTATGTCCGTGGCCAAGGCATCGTGCTCAACGAGCCTTCGGTGGTCGCGGTACGCCAGGACCGCGGTGGTGGCGCACGTTCGGTGGCTGCCGTAGGCAGCGAAGCCAAGCAGATGCTTGGCCGTACCCCCGGCCACATGACCACGGTACGCCCGATGAAGGACGGCGTGATCGCCGACTTCACCTATACCGAGGAAATGCTCAAGCACTTCATCCGCAAAGTGCACAAATCCCGTTTCCTGCGCCCCAGCCCACGCGTGCTGGTGTGCGTGCCGGCGGGCAGCACCCAGGTCGAACGCCGCGCGATCAAGGAATCGGCTGAAGAGGCCGGCGCGCGCGAGGTCTATCTGATCGAAGAACCCATGGCAGCCGCGATCGGCGCTGGCATGCCGGTGACCGAGGCGCGCGGATCGATGGTGGTCGACATCGGCGGCGGCACCACCGAAGTCGCGGTGATCGCGCTGAACGGCATCGTCTATTCGCAGTCGGTACGCATCGGCGGCGACCGTTTCGACGAGTCGATCATCGCCTTCGTGCGTCGCCACCATGGCCTGCTGATTGGCGAATCCACTGCCGAGCGGATCAAGATGGAGCTCGGCAACGGCTACCCGCAGGCGCAAGTGCGCGAGATGGAGATCTCCGGTCGCCACCTCGCCGAGGGCGTGCCCAAGGTCATCACCATCAATTCCAACGAAGTGCTGGAATCGCTGCGTGAACCGCTGGCCGGGATCGTGGCCGCGATCCGCCTGGCGCTGGAACAGACCCCGCCGGAATTGTGCGCCGATGTCGCCGAACGCGGCATCGTGCTGACCGGTGGCGGCGCCTTGCTGCGCGATTTCGATCGCCTGATCAGCGAAGAAACCGGCTTGCACGTGCAGGTGGCGGACGATCCGCTGACCTGCGTTGCGCGTGGCGGCGGGCGTGCGCTGGAACTCATCGACATGCACGGCAACGAGTTTTTCACGGCGGAGTAATCGGCTGGAAAACGGGTTTCTGATGGCCTGCTCGCGAGCCATGCAATGACAGGTGGCATCTTCGCTGCGCGCTGCAAACCGAGGAACCGGTTGCGTTGGCTCATGCATGGGCCAAACTGTCACTCCGCTTAGTCCCACTCCCAACCCAACGGTTCCCTACGTGCCGATCTACGCCGGTTCATCAGCAGCCCGCCCTGGCGAAGTCGCCGGCGTGTTGCGGCTATTGGCGCTGCTGGTGTTGTCAGTGGTGTTGATGGTGTTGGACCACCGCGGTCAGTGGCTGCAGCAAACCCGTGCACAAGCAGAAATCGCGGTGCAGCCCTTGTGGTGGCTGGCCAGTCTGCCGTCGCGGCTTGGCACGGGGTTGCGCGAGGATGCGGTCACCCGCAACCAACTGGCCAGCGACAACCGGGTGTTGCGCAACGCCTTGCTGATCAGCGGCGCGCGCAATGCCCGGCTGCAAGCCTCGGCGGCAGAAAACGCGCGCTTGCGCGGCTTGCTGGCCAGTGCCGAGCGCGGCCGGCTGGACGTGCAATTGGCCTCGATCCTCGACATCGACCTCGACCCCACCCGGCAACGACTGGTGCTGGACGCCGGTAGCGCGGGTGGCGTGAGCGAGGGCCAGGTGGTGATCGATGCCGGCGGCTTGATGGGACAGGTGATCGCGGTCACCCCAGCCACTGCGAACGTCTTGCTGATCACTGATCCCGACCATGTGGTGCCGGCCGTGGTGGCGCGCAGCGGCGTGCGCTTGATGGTGTATGGCGCTGGGCGAAGTGACGTGCTGCTGGCCACCGACATCCCGCTGTCTGCGGATGTGCGCGCCGGTGACGTGTTGTTGACCTCGGGTCTCGGCGGACGCTTCCCCGCGGGGTTCGCGATCGGCAGCCTGGGAACCTTGCAGCCGGATGACAGCCGCGCGTTCCTGCAAGGTGAGGTCAAACCCGCCGCGCAGCTGGATCGTGGCCGCGATGTGCTGCTGTTGCGTGGCTACAAGCCCGCGCAAGCAGTCGCAGTCGCGAGCGCTGACGCCGCCCCCGCGAATCCGCCTGGCGCGATCAGGGAGCCGCGCCCATGAGCCGGATGCGCCGCAACGGCTGGGTGTTGCCGGTCAGCCTGCTGCTGGCGTTGTTGCTGGGGCTGGTGCCGCTTCCGGAGACGCTGCAACCGTTGCGTCCCTACTGGCTTGCCCTGGTGTTGGCCTATTGGATACTGGAAGAGCCGGACAAGATCGGCGTCGGCGTGGCCTTCGTGCTCGGCTTGTTCGCTGACCTCGCATTTGGCGGCCTGCTCGGTGAGCAGGCGATGCGGCTGGTGATCCTGGCCTTCATCCTGGATCGTTTCCGCCCACGCATGCGCTTCTTCCCGCTATCGCAGCAAGCGGTGGCGATCGGCGGATTGCTGTTCAATGATCGCGTGGTCGGCTTCGTCATCCATGTGGTGCTGGGCGCGGTGCAATTGCCCTGGACGTATTGGGTCTCGCCATTGCTGGGCATGCTGCTGTGGGCGCCGCTTTATCTGGTGTTGGATGCGCTGCGGTTGAACCGCCGCACTTGACCGATGCCAAGCCGCGACCGCCAACTCAAGAACCATGCCGCCGAAGCGGGCTTGTTCCATCGCCGGGCAATCGTCGGCTTCGTCGCGGTGGCGCTTGCCTTGATCGGCTTGGGCGCGTGGTATTTCCGGTTGCAGGTCCTGCAGCACGCGGAATTCGTGACCCGCTCCGAGGCGAACCGCCTGCGGCTGGTGCCGGTGGTGCCGGCGCGCGGGCTGATCCTGGATCGCAAAGGGCGCATCCTGGCGGACAACGTCGCCGAGTGGCGGCTGGATGCGGTGCCGGAGCGGGCTGGCGATGGCGAATCCCTGCTTGCGAAACTGCAGCCGTTGCTCGGCCTGGACGAGGAACAGCGCACACGTTTCCTGCGTGAATACAAAGCGAGCCGGCCGTTCAAGCCGGTGGCGATCAAGTTGCATCTCAGTGACGAAGAGGCCGCGCGCTTCGCGGTGGATCGCTGGCGTTATCCCGGGGTGGAGCTGGTGCCGTATTCGGGTCGCGTGTATCCCTATGGAGCGTTGTTCGCGCATGTCATCGGTTATGTCGGCCGCATCGATGAAAAGGATCTTGCGGCGATGGGCGTCGCCGGCAGTGCCTACACGCACATTGGCAAGACCGGGCTGGAGCGCTATTACGAAGAGCAGTTGCGTGGCAAGCCCGGCTATCGGCGTCTGGAAACCAACGTGAACGGGCGCACGGTGCGCACGCTGGACACGGTGCCGGCGACGCCCGGCACCGACCTGCGCTTGTCGATCGACGTGGACCTGCAACAGGCGATGGTCGATTCGTTCGGCGAGCTGGAGGGCGCCGCGGTCGCGGTGGATCCCCGCAATGGCGAGATCCTAGCCATGGTCAGCCTGCCCAGCTACGACACCAACATGTTCGTGAACGGCATCAGCCATGCCGAGTACAAGGCACTGAACGACAATCCTTCGCGTCCGCAGTTCAACCGGGTGGTGCTGGGTGGCGTCGCCCCGGGCTCGACCATCAAGCCGCTGATTGGGCTGGCCGGGCTGGACAGCGGCGTGCGCAGGGCGGAGGACAAGATCCTGTCGACCGGCATGTTCTACGTCGGCGGCCAAAGCCGCGGCTATGGCGACTCGCATCGCGGTGGCCACGGCTGGACCGACCTGCGCAAGTCGATTTCGGAATCGGTCAATACCTATTACTACAAGCTTGCGCTGGAGATGGGGATCAAGCGTTTCGACAACTACATGGCGCTGTATGGGTTTGGCAAGACGACCGGTGTGGACCTGTCGGGCGAGATCAGCGGGATCCTGCCGTCACCCGAATGGAAGGCGAAAAATGCGTCCAAGCAGGGCCACTGGTATCCCGGCGACACGGTGATCTCGGCCATCGGCCAAGGCTTCTGGAAAGTGACGCCGTTGCAGCTCACCCAAGCCACCGCTGCGCTGAGTGACGGTTGGCTGCGGCGGCCGCATCTGGTCAAGGACATGCGCGCCGGCTTCGAATCCGGCTGGGTGCCGGTGCCACTGACTGCGCCAGTGCGGATCAGCGACAGCCCGGCGCACCTGCAAGCAGTGCGCGAGGGCATGATCGGCACCGTGCATGGTGCCGGCACCGCGACCAATATTCGTGCAGGCCTGACCTACCTGATTGCCGGCAAGACCGGTACCGCGCAGGTGGTGAGCCGGCGCGGCAATGCTGCGATCAATCCACGCAGCTTGCCGATGAACCTGCGCCACCGTGGGCTGTTCATGGCGTACGCGCCCGCAAACGAACCGACCATCGCGATGTCGACGGCCATCGAAGGCGGCGGTTACGGCGCGTCCAGTGCGGCGCCCGTGGTGCGCAAGGTGTTTGATGCCTGGTTGCTGGGGAAAATGCCTGAACGTGTTTCGGCGGAGGGGCAGGTGGTTGCCTCGGGTCCGGCACCGGGCAGCGCACCCGCAGGTGAGCCCGAAACTTCCGGACGCGATTCGGTACGCCCGGATTTCGGCAACGTGACCGGCAACCGTGATGCGGTGCCGATGCTGATGCCGACGACCGCGCCCTCGCCAGCCACGTCGGCAGCACCCGGACCTGCACGATGAACATCATCCTGCGCTGGCTGCTGGACCTGCTGTTTCGCTTCTTGCGCAGCCTGGATCCATGGCTGCTGCTGGCGCTGCTGGCACTGATGGGCATCGGGCTGGTGACCCAATACAGCGCGAGCAACGAATCGATGCGGATGGTCACCACCCAGGGCGTGTACTTCTGCGCCGGGCTGGTAGCGCTGTGGGTGGTATCGCGGGTACCTGCGCACATCCTCAAGCAGCTCACGCCCTTGGCTTACTTCGTGTCGTTGCTGCCGCTGGTGCTGGTGTTGTTCATCGGCAGGGGCAAATACGGCAATCACTGGATCAGCCTGGGATTCTTCAACTTCCAGCCTTCCGAGCTGGCCAAGCTGACGCTGCCGATGATGCTGGCTTGGAGCCTGGATCGGCGCCGCCTCCCGCTGCGCCTCAGGGGCTTGCCGTTGGCGCTGCTGATCATCGCCTTGCCGGTCGGCCTGGTGTTGTTGCAACACGACCTGGGCACCGCGGTGCTGGTGCTGGCCAGCGGCGTGATCGTGTTGTTCCTGGCGGGCTTGGCGTGGGGCTGGTTCATCACCGCCGGTATCGTCGGCACGGGCGGTTTCGCGCTGGCGATGTTCGCACCGATCACCTGGTTTTCGTTCCTGCGCCCCTACCAGCAGGACCGCATCCTGACCTTCCGCAACCCGGAAAACGATCCAATGGGCGCGGGCTGGAACATCCTGCAATCGAAGATCGCCATTGGCGCCGGCGGCCTGACTGGAAAGGGCTGGGGGCAGGGCACCCAATCGCATCTGAACTATCTGCCCGAGCACACCACCGACTTCATTTTTTCGGTGCTGTCCGAGGAATTCGGCTGGGTCGGCGTGGTCACGGTGCTCGCGCTGTACCTGTTCGTGGTTGGTCGATGTTTGTGGATCGCGGCGCAATCCCGCGATGGCTATGCCCGCCTGTTGGCCGGCACCATTGGTATGTCGCTGTTCGTCTACGTGCTGGTCAACGGCGGGATGATCTCCGGCTTGTTGCCGGTCGTGGGCGTTCCGATGCCACTGCTCAGCTATGGCGGCACCGCGCCGGTGACGCTGCTGATGGGGTTCGGCGTGGTGATGGCGCTGAAGGGGCGCCGCCAAGTGCATCGCTGAGTGGCTGCAAAGCTGAATCCCCGGTTAGGGATGGTTCTGAGCTGCGTGATAACCTCCGGCCGATGATCCGACGCACCCTGCCCTGCATCGCCGCACTCGCGCTTGCCGCCTGCGCCGTGCCACCGCCGCCGACGATGCCTTCGGCACCGCCACCACCGCAAATGCCCGCGCCTGCGCCGGCAGCTGCGCCTCATATCCGGGATTTCAGCGTGGCGCGCGCCGAGTTCATCCGCAGCACTGCCAAGCGCTATGGCATCCCGGAAGCCAGCATCGAGGCCACCCTGGCCAAGGCCAGCATCCGCGACAGCATTGTGTCTGCGATGTCACGCCCGGCCGAGGCTAAACCGTGGGCGGACTACCGGCCGATCTTCATCCAGCCCAAGCGCATTGACGGTGGTCGCGCGTTCCTTGCCACCCATCGCGACGAACTCAAGCGCGCCGAGGCGACGTACGGCGTGCCCGCGGAAATCATCACCGCGATTATCGGTGTGGAAACCAGTTACGGCGGCAACAAGGGCAGTTATCCGGTCATCGATGCGCTGTACACGCTGGCCTTCGCCTATCCGCGCACTGGTGACCCGGCCAAGCTGGCCCGCGAGAACCAGCGCGAAGCATTCTTTCGCGATGAACTGGCGCAGTTGTTCGCGCTGGGCAAAGCCGAAGGCTTCGATGTCGCCACGCTGAAAGGCAGCTATGCAGGCGCGATGGGCTACGGCCAATTCATGCCATCCAGCTATCGCGACTACGCGCTCGACGGCGACGGCGACGGCAGGCGTGACCTGTTCAACGACCTCGACGATGTGTTCGCATCGGTCGCCAATTATTTCGTCAAGAAGGGTGGCTGGCAGCGTGGCGGCCCGGTGATGCAGCGTGCGCTGCGCGATGCCGGCGCGGCGGATTTCAACGCGGACAAGATCGAACTGGACCAGACCCTGGCGTCGCTGGCCAAACTCGGCTATCGCCCGGCGAATCCCGCATTGTCGCCGACCAATGCGGCTGCGCCGGCCACCCTGATCACCCTGGATGGCGCCGCGGGTCCCGAGTACTGGATCATCTACAACAACTTCAAGGCCATCACCAAATACAACACCTCGCGCCTGTACGCGACAGCGGTCTACCAGCTCGGCGAGGCCATCGGCGGCCGCGATCCAGACCCGACATGAGCGTGGCTCGTCGCCTGATCGCTGCGATGCTGCCACTCGCCCTGGCGGCCTGCGCCACGAACGGTACGGCATCGAAAGGCAACCCGCCGTCCTCGGGCCAGAAGGTCGTGGCGCAGCCCGCAGCGGGCGCGAATGGATCGGCCTTCACGCACAAACCCAAGGTTTCGCCCTACGCGCCGGTCACCGAAGATATTGGCAAGCGCGGCAACTACGTGGCCGGTGGCCTGTACCTGCCAGGGGTGTCCGACAACGTCCCGGTCGAGATTCCCGACGTCGATGCCATCCCCGAGCCTGATGTCCGCGCCGAACCCCGCGCGCGCACGGGCAACGGCAATTACAGCGTGCTCGGCAAGCGCTACCAGGTGATGGCCGATCCGGAAGGCTATGTGGAAACCGGCCTGGCATCGTATTACGGCACCAAGTTCCACGGTCGCCGCACGTCCAGCCAGGAGGTGTACGACATGTACGCCTTCACCGCCGCGCACAAGACCTTGCCGCTGCCCAGCTTCGCGCGGGTCACCAACCTGGATAACGGCAAGTCAATCATCGTGCGTGTCAATGACCGTGGCCCGTTCCATGCGGGCCGGGTCATCGACCTCAGTTATGCGGCTGCAGTGAAGTTGGGTTATCGCGATAAAGGTACTGCGCGGGTTGAAGTGCGTGCGCTGACCCCGAGCGACATGCAGACGACGCTGGCCACCCGCCAGCCACTGCGCGAAGCCACCGCGATGGACAAATTGGTCGGCGAATTGCCGCAAGCATTGGCTGAAGTCGGGCGGGCCAAGCCTGCACCGCTCAAGCCGGCCGCCATGGATACCAGCTATCGCTTCGACATGCGCCAGGACGGGCGGGTGATGCAGGCAGAGGAATTCGATGCGTGGATGAAGTCGCGCCGCGTTCGGGTCGCCACCGGCAAGCCCGGCACGCCCGATCCGGTGCCGACCGCCGTGGCAACGCCCGTGCCGGCTGAACCCGTCAGGCAGGCAATCGCTTCCGCGCCGCCCTCACCTGTCACCGCCGCCGCATTGGTGGCGGCCACCGCGCCCGACAGTGCAGGTTCTGGCGATAACGTGGTGTTGCAGGTCGCCAGCTTCTCCAGTGACCAGAATGCGCAGCATGCGCTGGCATTGCTGCAGGGCGCGGCGATCGGCAACGCGCGCCTGTTGGACGCCGACGTGAATGGCAAGAAGATCTGGCGCCTGCGGATCGGTCCGGTCGCCGCCGCCATTGCGCCGGAACTTGCGGCGCGGGTGGTAGGTCTAGGCTTTGGGCAGCCCCAACGTGTCCGGGATTGACGAAACTTTTCAGGGACGTGCTCCGCTACAGACGGCTCACGCATCGGAATCAATGGGTTTCACCGGGCTGCGCGGCTAGAATGATTCGCCATGTTTCTTGCGTCGCGCCAGTGCGCGGCCCTCAGGAGTTCAGTTGATGCGTTCGCGTTTGTTGCTTGTTGTTGCCTTGGCCACCGCTGGCCTTGCTTTCGCCCAGATCCC
>JBKJOY010000314.1:0-3148 GCA_046595415.1 Thermomonas sp. | reverse complement strand
CAATGCCCGCGTCGCTGCCGACACCGTCCTGCTGCGCATCAGTGCAGTCGAGCAGGAAGCGGGTGTGAACACGGCGCGTGCTCAATTGCGTGCGGCCGAGGCGTCCGCGGTGGAAGCGCAGCAGAACTACCAGCGCTTCGCCGCATTGGCTGCTGGACAATATGCGTCGCGTGCACAGATCGACCAAGCGCGCGCCGCGCGTGATGCCGCAGTGGCGGCGCGTGACGCCGCGCGTGCGCAGCTGGCTCAGGCCTCGCAACAAACGGCCTATACCGTGGTGCGTGCGCCGTTTGCAGGCGTGGTTGCTCGACGCGATGTCGAGCCGGGGGAAAGTGTTGCGCCTGGCCAGCCGTTGATGAGCGTGTACGCTCCAGGCGCGCTGCGCATTGAAGTCGCAGTGCCGCAAACCCGCGCAGAGGCGATCCGCCGCGATCCCCGTGCACGCGTCTTGCTTGCTGGCGGCCGCGAAGTGGTGCCGGCGAAGGTAACCGTGTTTCCGGTGGCGGATGTCGCCACCCATAGCGTGAACGTGCGCATCGAGCTGCCGGAGCTTGATGTTGCACCGGCGCCTGGCACGACCGCGAAGGTGGTGTTCGATGCTGATGCAACTGCTGTCGGCGCGACTGGCGCAATCCTGCGTATTCCCGCATCGGCCGTGGCCCAGCGTGGCGAACTCAGTGGCGTGTACGTGCGTCAGGGCGATCGCTTGCTGCTGCGCCAACTGCGGCTGGGATCCCATGACGGGAATATGGTTGAAGTCATCAGCGGGCTGCAAGTGGGCGACAAGGTCGCAACGGATCCGGTCGCGGCGCTGCAGGCCGTGATCGCGCAGCGCAAGGCGGCGGACGGCACCCATGGCTGACCAGGTCACACCCGCGCGGCTCGGGGTTTCCGGACGGCTTGCCGCCGCGTTCCAGAACAACCCGTTGACGCCGATCCTGGCGATCATGGGCTTGCTGCTGGGCATGCTGGCCGTGGGCATCACCCCGCGCGAGGAAGAGCCGCAGATCGACGTGACGATGGCGAATGTCATGGTGCCGTTCGATGGCGCCAGCGCGCGCGATGTGGAACAGATGGTGGCGACGCCTCTGGAGCAGAAGCTTGGCGAGATCGAAGGCGTCAAGTACGTGTATTCGATCAGCCGTCCGGGCATGGCGGTGCTCACGGTTGAGTTTGAAGTCGGCGTGCAGCGCCAGCCGGCATTGGTGCGCCTGTACAACCAGGTGTTCTCCAACCAGGACTGGTTGCCGCGCGGTGTCGGCGTTGGCAGCCCGGTGATCAAGCCGAAGGGGATTGATGATGTCCCGGTCATGGCGGTCACATTGTGGAGCGATGATCCGGCGACCGATGCCAGCCAGCTGGCCGAAGTCGCGCACTCGCTGGAAGGCGAATTCAAGCGCATCCCGGGCACGCGGGATGTCTACACCATCGGCGCGCCAGACCGCAGCGTGCTGGTCACCCTGGACGCGGCGAAACTCTCTGCGTACAACCTTGCGCCGGGGGAGCTGGTGCGGGCGCTGCAGGCGGCTAATGTGGTTCACCAAGCCGGCGAGCGCGTTGGCGCGGATGGATCAGTGCCGGTGACGGCGGGCCGCTTCCTTGCCTCGGCTGAGGATGTCTCCTCGCTGGTGATCGGCAGCAATGGTGGCAAGCCACTGCTGCTTTCGGATGTCGCGACAGTCGAACCGCGCGGCGATATCGCCAGCCGCTATGTGTGGTTTGGTGCACCGGCCGGGCGCGCCGGACCCAAGGCCGGCATCGCGCCGGCAGTCACCATTGCCATCGCCAAAAAGCCCGGCAGCAATGCCTCCGACATTACCGGCGCAGTAGCACGCCGCATCGATACCTTGCGTGGCGAGCTGATCCCGCAGGGCATGCAGGCCACCGTCACCCGCGACTACGGCCAGACCGCCGCCGACAAGGCGCTGAAGCTGATCCAGAAACTGGTGTTCGCCACCTCCGCGGTGGTCTTGCTGGTGCTGTTCGCGCTGGGCTGGCGCGAGGCGATCGTCGTCGGCAGTGCGGTGGTGCTGACGCTGGCCGTGACCTTGTTTGCATCGCACATGATGGGGTTCACCCTCAACCGGGTGTCGCTGTTCGCGCTGATCTTTTCGATCGGCATCCTGGTGGATGACGCCATTGTCATCGTGGAGAACATCCATCGCCATCTGGCGATCCCCGCTGCGGACGGTAGCAAGCGCAGCCTGTTCGAAGTCATTCCTCCCGCGGTGGACGAAGTGGGTGGTCCGACCATCCTTGCAACCTTCACCGTGATCGCCGCGCTGATGCCGATGGCCTTCGTCACTGGCCTGATGGGGCCGTACATGCGGCCGATCCCCATCAATGCCTCGGTCGGCATGTTGCTGTCGTTGGCGATCGCGTTGGTGGTGACGCCGTGGCTGTCGCTGAAGTTGCTGCGCCGGCACGGGCATCCCGCGGACGCCGATCATTCGCACGAAGAGAAGCAACAGGGCTGGCTGCACCGGTTGTTCCACAAGCTGCTGTCGCCGTTCCTGATCGGCGAACGTGCCGGCCGCAAGCGCGGGCTGCTCTTCGCGTCGATGCTTGGGCTGGTGCTGCTGTCGGCTTCATTGGCTGTTTTCAAACTCGTCGTGCTGAAGATGCTGCCGTTCGACAACAAGTCGGAAGTACAGGTCGTGGTCGACATGCCCGAAGGCAGCACGCTGGAGCAGACCAATGCGTTGCTGGCACAGCTGGCCGCCCAGATCGACAAGGTGCCGGAAGTGGTCGACTACCAAGGCTATGCGGGCACTGCCGCACCGATCAATTTCAATGGGCTGGTGCGCCAGTATTTTCTGCGCAGCGGCAACAATGTTGGCGACCTGCAGGTGAACCTGGTCGACAAGCATCACCGCAACCGCAAGAGTCATGACATCGCCCGCGCGATTCGCCCCGCACTGGCCGCGATAGGCCAGCGCGTTGGTGCTTCGGTGAAAGTGGTGGAAGTGCCGCCCGGCCCACCCGTGCTGTCACCGCTGGTGTCGGAAATCTACGGCCCTGACTATGCCGGTCAACGCCGCATCGCGCGTGCATTGGCAAGCGAACAATTCGCGAAGACCGATGGCATCGTCGACATCGATACCAGTGTGGAAGCGGATGCACCGCGCGAAACCATCGTGCTGGATCG
>JBKJOY010000275.1:0-9544 GCA_046595415.1 Thermomonas sp. | reverse complement strand
TGCGGAAGAGGCGCTACTTCACAGCGAGGAACGACTCCACTTGATCACCGAGAATGTCCCTGCCTTGATCGCCTATTTCGATCGCGAGGAACGCTATCGTTTCTGCAACTCGCTCGTGGGCGAGGTGCTTGGCGTCGATGTCCGACAGCTGATGGGACGTTCGATGCGCGAGGTTCGCGGCGACGCCGTCTACGCAGGGCTTGCCCAGCGGGTCGAGCAAGTGCTTCACGGAGAGTCGGTGACGTTCGAGGGAGAAGGTATATGGAAAGGTGCCCTCCATCATTTCCAGACCAGCTATGTGCCGGATGTAGCGGTAGATGGCCGCACCATGGGCTTTTATTCAGTCACGTTCGATATCACGAAGATCAAGGAATCCGAGATCGCGCTATCCGACGCGACCCGGCGCCTTCGCCTCATCGCCGACAACCTGCCGGTGGCGATCACCCACATCAATTCGGAGCGTCGTTTCACCTTCAGCAACGAGACGCATGCGAAGTGGCTCGGGCACTCTGTTGGTGAACTCATGGACAAGCACATTTCGGAAGCCCACACCCCAGGGGTCTATCAGCAGATTCTGCCGAAGATAGATGCGGCGTATTCCGGAGAACGTACGATGTTCGACGTCGCCGCTGGTGCGCGTCACTACCGTGCCACCTACGTCCCGGAGATCAACGATGCCGGAGTCGTGGTTGGCGTCTTCGGGCTAATGCAAGACCTCACCAAGATCAAGCAAATCGAGGACGAGCTTCGCACACTGGCCCAGTTCGACGTATTGACCGGTCTCGCCAATCGGCGTCGTTATCTCGAGCGACTCGACGATGCAATTGCGCGCAGCGAGCGCACCGGCGAGGCCATCGGACTGATGTTCATGGACTTGGATCAATTCAAACTGATAAATGACAACCTCGGCCACAAGGCAGGTGACCAGGTTCTCCAGGAATTTTCCAAGCGGATCAGCGCTTGTGTGCGCCGGACCGACACCGTGGCCCGACTCGCTGGAGACGAATTCGTCATCATTCTCGAACCCTTGACCTCGGTCAAAGAGGCCGAATCCGTTGCACAAAAAATCATGCATGTCATGGACGAGCGCATTGAAGTGGACGGTGGGTCCGTCCACGTGTCGGCAAGTATCGGCATTGCCATTCGGCAGCAAGGGGAGACCGACGGCGAGGCGCTGCTGCGCCGTGCGGACGAGGCCCTGTATGAAGTCAAGGCCAAGCAGCGGAGTGGATTCCGGATTGCGGCGCAGAACAAGGCAGTTGTCCTGCCGGGGGCGCCAGGCTAACGGCCGCTTCTGGCCGTCTTGCGACCGTCGCGTCGCGACCCGAAGCCATCATTGGCCTAACCCAAACCTCTGTTGAAACCGGGGGGCAGAGCCAGGGCGGTGCTGTACAACGCAGTATCTCCTTGAGAAGGACCCTTCTTGAAATGACTCGAGTGCAGCGCGTGCTTTTGATTTCCCGTCGGCCATTGTCGGTTGTTGGCATGGCCCTGGCCCTCGCGGCCTGCCACACCACGGTGAACGTGCAGCCGGCCGCACCTGAGTTGGGTTCCGGCTATCGCACCGACCTGAGCACGCGCCATGCCACGCGCTACATGGTCGCTGCAGCCAATCCGCTGGCGGCCGAGGCCGGGCGTGAGATGTTGCGCCAAGGCGGTGCGGCCATCGATGCGGCGATCGCCATGCAGGCGGTGTTGACCCTGGTGGAACCGCAATCGTCTGGCATTGGTGGCGGCGCGTTCATCATGCTGTGGGACGGGCAAAACGTGCATGCCTATGACGGTCGTGAAACAGCACCGGCCGGCGCCACCGAGCGGCTATTCCTGAAAGCCGATGGCACGCCGATGGCCTTCACTGACCGGCAGATTGGCGGGCTTTCTGTCGGTACTCCGGGTGTGTTGCGGGCACTGGAAATGGCGCACAAGAAGACCGGACGCCTGCCATGGGCCGCATTGTTTGAACCGGCGATTCGGCTCTCGGAACAGGGCTTCGCGATTTCCCCACGCCTGCACGGCTTGGTCGCAGGTGACCGTTTCATCGCGCGATCGCCGGACATGGCGGCCTATTTTCTGAATGCTGATGGCACGCCCAAGGCCATCGGCACGCTGTTGAAAAACCCGGCCCTCGCCGCGGTGTTCAGGCGCATCGCCAAGGAAGGACCGGACGCGCTGTACCACGGGCCGATTGCCGAGGAGATCGCGCGCAAGGTGCAGGGCCACGCGAATGCAGGCAGCCTGTCCCTGGCCGACCTCAACGGCTACGTCGCCAAAGAGCGCGCGCCGCTATGCACCGACTACAGGCAATGGACGGTCTGCGGCATGCCGCCACCATCGTCAGGCGGCATTGCTGTCGCGCAGATCCTGGGGACGCTGCAGGCCCTGGAAGCCCGCGATCCGCGCTTGGCCATCGCGCCGATGACGCCCGTCAGGAGTACCTCGCCTGCCGGGCTTGAGCCCACGCCCGAGGCGGTGCACCTGATCGCCGAAGCCGGGCGCCTGGCCTTTGCCGATCGAGCGCTGTATCTGGCGGATTCGGACTTCGCGCCGGTACCTGTTGCCGGGCTCGTTGCGCCCGACTACCTGGCGCAGCGCGCGACCCTCATTGGCGAGCGCAGCATGGGCATCGCCAAGCCGGGCCAGCCAAAAGGCATCCAGGTCGCTTACGCACCGGATCGCTCGCCGCTGCGCATTTCCACCTCACACGTGGTGGCAGTGGATGAGCGGGGCGGCGCGGTGTCGATGACCACCACGGTCGAAGCGGCATTCGGCGCCCACGTGATGGTGCAGGGCTTTTTGCTCAACAATCAGCTGACCGACTTTTCGGCTATTCCCGAAGAAAATGGTCGGCCCGTCGCCAACCGCGTGCAACCGGGCAAGCGTCCACTCTCGAGCATGGCGCCTACGCTGGTGTTCGATCGCCAGAGCGGGGAGCTGCTGGCCACGGTGGGGTCGCCAGGCGGCTCGCAGATCATCGAGTACGTAAGCAAAGCTCTGGTGGCGATGCTCGACTGGAAGCTCGACCCACAAACTGCCATCGGCCTGCCCAACTTCGGCAGCCGCAATGGCGCCACCGAACTGGAAGCCGGTCTGTTCAGCCCAGGCTTGAAACAGGCGCTCAAGGACAGGGGCCATGCGCTGAGCGAGATCGAGATGACCAGCGGGATCCAGGCCATCGTCCGCACGCGCGATGCCCAGGACAAGGTGTCGCTGAGCGGAGGTGCCGATCCTCGGCGTGAAGGCGAAGCGTTGGGCGACTGACGCTGTTATCCAGCGGAGCGTCTGCTCCTGACAGCGAATGCAGCCAAACCGGCTACTGCGGCGGCGCCGCCAGCTCGCGTGCGCTCAAAAAACCGTCGTGGTTGAGGTCCTGCTTGCGGAAGCGGTCGGCCAGCCGCGCGCGATGCTCGATCCGACTCACCGGCTTGCCACGGCCACCGGGCTGTTCGTCCGACGTCAGCACGCCATCACGATTGCGATCCATCGCATCGAATGCATAACTCATCCAGTCCTGGTATTCGCCCAGCGACACCTTGCCGTCGCCGTCGCTGTCCATCTTCGACAAATACTCACTGGTGCGCTGCACCTGCGCGACCGCTGGCAATGCAGTTGCCAACAACGTAACGGCAAACAACGCGCTGGCAATAGCAGGCTTCATGCTGTTTGCAGGGCATAGCCCTTGAGCCGTGCCGAATAATCCTGCAACACGCGCACGCCAGAGGCTTCGGCTTCCGCGCACCACGCCTGCAGGCGCTGAAGGCGCTCGGAGGCATCCTGGCCACGGCTTTCCAGCACATCGGCCAGACGCGCGCGATATTCGACCAGGGTGCGAATGCGTGGATGCGACTGCACGAAGTCCTGCAACTGTTGGCGTGCGTCCGGCTTCAGCCAGCGTCCGTTGTCGGCGATGCCCTTGCGCAAGCGACGCGGCAGCATCGAACGCAGCTTCGCGCCGGCCGCCGCAGCCTCTTCGCGCAACGCCGGCTTGAGCACGTTGCGCTGGTAATCGGTCATCGCCAGGAAGCGATGCGCGACCAATGCCCTGACCGTTTCCGTGTCCGGCATGCTGATGTTGGGACGCACGTTCAAGCTGGGCGCGACGCGCAGCACCTTGGCCAAACGCACCGATGCCAGCACCTTGATCACCGCCCAACCGATGTCGAATTCGAAGCGGCGCAACGCGAACTTGGCCGAACTCGGGAAGGCGTGGTGGTTGTTGTGCAGCTCTTCGCCGCCCACCCACAAGCCCCACGGTGTCAGGTTGGTGGCAGTGTCATCGGTCTCGAAGTTGCGATAGCCCCACCAGTGGCCAAGGCCATTGATCACGCCCGCGGCCCAGAACGGGATCCACGCCATCTGCAATGCCCACATCGCGACGCCTTCGAAGCCGAACAGCAGGAAGCTTGCGAACAGCAACACCACCGGACCCATGGTTGCGTGCGGTGTATAGAGGTGGCGTTCGATCCAGTCATCCGGGCAACCCTTGCCGTATTGCTCGATGCTGGCGCGGTCCAGGCGCGACTCGCGGTACATGTCGGCGCCGCGCCACAACACGTTGCCGATGCCCTTGTGCATCGGACTATGCGGATCTTCTTCGGTCTCGCACTTGGCGTGGTGCTTGCGATGGATCGCGGTCCATTCCTTGGTGATCATCGACGTGGTCAACCACGTCCAGAACCTGAACACGTGGGCGATGACGGGATGGAAATCCACGCCGCGATGCGCCTGGCTGCGATGCAGGTACAAGGTCACCGAAAAGATCGTCAGCTGGGTCGCGGCCAGGAAATACAGCGCGAGCTCCCAGAAGGAAAACTGCAGCAGGCCGCTGGCAAGGAAGTCGAGGACGGCGGATGCGTTCAGGAAAGCGGGCATTGCAGGCTCGTGGAAAGGCGTCACGGCGACGCCCCGGCATGATGCCACGGGCTATGGCAACGGGCGTGGAACGTAGCCGCGCCAACCCTGAACAATCGCCTTGGGCGACAATCCCGCAATGCCCGAACTTCCCGAAGTAGAGACCACCCGCCGCGGCCTGCTGCCGCACGTCGAAGGCCAGCGCATCAGCAGCGTGCTGTTGCGCCGACCCGACCTGCGCTGGCCGATCCCAAGCGAGGTTTCAGAGCGTCTGCCCGGGCAACGCATCGAGCGCATCCGCCGCCGCGCCAAATATCTGTTGCTGGACACCGAGGCCGGCAGCGCGCTGCTGCACCTGGGCATGTCCGGAAGCCTGCGTGTGTTGCCCGCATCCACGCCGGTGCGTGCGCATGACCATGTCGACATCCTCCTTGAAAGCAGCAACCTCGGCAGCGAACGCGTGCTGCGCTTCAATGATCCGCGCCGCTTCGGCTGCCTGTTGTGGCAGCCGCCCGGCGAAATTCATCCGCTCCTGGCAAAGCTCGGCCCGGAACCCCTGGAAGACGAATTCGATGGGGATGCGTTGTTCGCCCGCAGTCGTGGTCGCAGTGCACCGGTCAAGAGCTTCCTGATGGACCAGGCGGTGGTGGTGGGCGTGGGCAACATCTATGCCGCGGAGGCCTTGTTCATGGCCGGGATTTCGCCCCTGCGCGCGGCCGGTTCGATCAGCCGGCGCCGCTATCAGGCACTCGCCGATGCGGTGAAGACAATCCTGGCGCGTGCGATCGAGCGCGGCGGCACCACCTTGCGTGACTTCATCAGCCCCGATGGCGCGCCCGGTTATTTCGAACAGGAACTGCTCGTGTACGGCCGCGGCGGCCTGCCCTGCAAACGCTGCCGGCGCGAGCTGAAAGAGGCGTCGATCGGCCAGCGCACCAGCGCCTGGTGCGCGCATTGCCAACGCTGAAGCTGAATTTCGCTGCACCAGCGCAGCGTGCTTTGGCTATAGTGCCGCTTCCCCCGAAGTATCCGTTGCCATGACCGAAGCCGGTGAAATCACCGTACTGCTGGATGCTGCCCACAACGGCGATCGCAGTGCGATGGACCGCGTGTTGGCCACGCTGTACCAGGAATTGCACTCGATGGCGCGCCGCCAACTGGCCGGCCAGCACGGGCACACGCTGGATGCGACCGCCCTGGTGCATGAGGCCTACCTCAAGCTGATTGGCCGTGGCAAAGGCGCAGCGCAGTTCGACGACCGCGCGCACTTCTTCGCGTACGCCGCCTCCGCCATGCGCAGCGTGGTGGTGGACTACGCGCGGCAGCGGCTGGCGCAAAAGCGCGGCGGCGACCAGCATCGGGTCACGGACCTGCCGGAAGACCTGGAAGGCGGCCTGCGCCTGGACGAAGACATGCTGGGCCTGGACACCGCGCTCACCCGGCTTACCGCCGTGGACCCGCGCCTGACCCAGGTGGTGGAACTGCGCTATTTCGCGGGCTTGTCGGAAATCGAGATCGCAGCGCTGATGAAGCGCTCGGAACGCAGCGTGCGGCGTGATTGGCAAAAGGCGCGCATGTTCCTGCTGGCGTCGCTGAAAGACCCAGAGGTCAGCTGACCTCATGGTCGCGTGATTCGGCCCTGACCCGTGGACGCCGAACGCTGGCAACGGCTGTCCCCACTGCTGGATGCCCTGCTCGAGTTGCCGTCCGAACAGCGTCGCGAGCACCTGGCCGCCCTGCGCCGCGAGGACCCCGCGCTGGCGGATGAATTGCAACATCTAATGACGTTAGAAGAAGACGACGAGGACTTCCTGACCGAACCCGTCGTGGAGATGCCGAACAGCGCGCGTCCCGGCGCACGCATTGGTCCCTACCGCTTGGACCGGATGATCGGCGAAGGCGGCATGGGCCAGGTCTGGCTGGCAATGCGCGCCGATGGCCTGTACGAGCGCAAGGTCGCGCTCAAGCTGCTGCGCGCCGGGTTGGTGGACCCGCGCATGCGCCAGCGTTTCGATCGCGAACGCGAGATCCTCGCCCGCTTCGCCCATCCCTACATCGCGCGATTGCTGGATGCCGGCATCGACAGCGGTGGCCAGCCGTACCTGGCCCTCGAATATGTCGACGGCGAGGCGATCACGACCTACTGCCAGACCCGCCAGTTGGACCTGGCCGCACGTATCGACCTGTTCCGCCAGGTGTGCGAAGCCGTCAGCCACGCGCATGCCAACCTCATCGTGCATCGCGACCTGAAGCCATCGAACATCCTGGTGACGCCGGCCGGCCATGTGCGCCTGCTCGACTTCGGCATCGCAAAACTCCTCGACGTCGAACCACTGCCGATGGAGCAGACGCGCACCGGCGTGCGCACGTTCACCCTGCACTACGCCGCGCCGGAACAGATCCGCGGTGAACCGGTCACCACCATGACCGACGTGTATTCGCTCGGCGTGGTGTTGTACGAACTGTTCACCGGCAGCAAACCCTACCGGCTCAAGCGCCAGACCGATGCCGAATGGGAAGAAGCCATCCTGGATGGCGAGCCGTTGCGCGCGTCGCAGGCGGCGATGCGCAGCGACGCGGATGCGACCAAACCGTACTCCCCCAAGCGACTCGCGCGCGAGCTCGCCGGTGATCTCGACAACATCGTCAACAAGGCACTGGGCAAGCGCCCGGAGCAGCGTTATGTGTCGGCCGAGGCGATGTCGCAAGACTTGCTGTGCTACCTGCGCGGGCGGCCGATCCAGGCCCGCGGCGAACGCATGGGCTATCGAGCGCGCAAGTACGTGCACCGCCACCGCTGGCCCATCACCGCGGCCAGCCTGGTGCTGTTGGTGATGCTGAGCGCACTGGCGGTGGTCGGCTGGCAGGCACGCCAGGCACTGCGCGAAGCGGGCCGCGCGCAGGCCATGCAGAGCTTCGTCGCCGGGTTGTTCGAGAGCGCTGGTTCAACGCCGCAGGACACCCCGATGGATCTGCGCGCACTGCTCGACATGGGCATCATGCGCGGCGAACGCAGCCTGGCCCGGCAACCGCAGGCGCGCGCTGAACTCTATGGCGTGGTCGCCCGCTTGCGGTTGGGGCTGGGCGACTATCGCGAAGCGAATGCGTTGCTTGGCCAGCAACTCAGGCTCCTGCGGGAACTGCCTGATGCCCCGGCCAGCCTGCGCCTGGAGGCCGCCACGTTGCGTGGCAACGCCCGCCGCCAGATGAGTGATGCGCCAGGTTGCCTGCAGCAGATGCAACCACTCAACGACATGGCCGTGCGCGAGCAGGAACAGTTGCCGGCGCAAGCCGCGGCCTTCTTTTCGCAGCTTGCACGCTGCCACCGTGACTTGGGCGAGCGCAACCTCGCCAGCCAGCTATTGAATCGTTCGCTGGACCTGCGCCGCGACCATCATGATGACGTTGGCGTCGCCGAAAGCCTGCTCGATATCTCGACGCTCAAGGCCGACAACGGCGATGCCAAGGATGCCATCCGCGTGCTGCGCGAAGCGCTTGCGCAGCTACAACTGAAAGTGGGCGAGCGGCATCCGCTGGCGATCGACATGCTGCGCAACCTGTGCGCGCTGGACCGCAGCCCCGACGAGATCGCTGGCCCCGAACGCGATTGCCGGGCCTCGCTGGCGCTTGCGCAGGACCTGCATGGCAAGCAAAACCGCGCCACGATCGATGCGCGCCGGCAACTGGCGGCACTGTTCGTGGACATGGGGCGCTTCAGCGAGGCTGAAACCGAATTCCTGGATGCCTATAAATGGATGCGCACACGGCTGGACCCCAATCATCCGGACATGGCGCGCACGTACAACAGCCTGGCCATCGTGGCGTGGGAACGTGGCGACCTGGGCCAGGCCGTTGCTTACCAGGAACGCGCGGTCGCCGCCTGGCGCAACGGCCACAACGAAGGCGTGTTGGCCGACGGCATCTTCAACCTGGCGATGATCCTGCATAGCGGCGGCAACGACCAACAGGCCCTGCCGTTGATCCAGGAGTCACGCCGCTTGCGCGCCGGGCGGTTCGGCACTGACCACGAACTGGTCGGTGACAGCGACCGCTTGCTCGGGGAGGTCCTGTCCGCACTGGGCCACGCCGAGGCGGCCCGCGCGGCCCTGCGCGATGCGGCTCGACTGACCCGAAGCCGCTATGGCCGGGCCCATTCGCACACCGTCCGTGCTGATATTTCACTGGCCCGCTTTGAAGCCAGTGCCGGTGACAAGAGCGCCTACCAGCAGTTGCGTGCGCTTGGCAGTTCGGACGATGGCGACATCGAGCAACGCAAGGCATCGTGGCTGGCTCGTGCGTATGCCGCACAACTGGATTGCCGCAGGCAGCCGATGCAGGCCCTGGCCGAACTCGATGCGATGCTCGCGCAGATGCAACTGGCCCTGCCCGAAGGTGGCGCGGTTCCGCGCGAGATCGAGCAGATCCGCACCGCCTGCGCCAAGCAGCGGCGCTGACGCAACGCGATTGGATCCCGCCGTTACAGCGGCAGTGGCGCCTGCATGGGCTCGATGCTGCCTTCACCACGCATGACTTTCTTGAACTCGGCGCGGCTGACCGCCACGTAGCGTTCGTTGCCACCGATCTCCACCTGCGGGCCATCCTGCACCGCGCGCCCGCCTTGATCCACGCGCAGGTTCATGGTCGCCTTCTTGCCGCTGTGGCAGATCGTCTTGATCTCCTGCAATTCATCGGCCCA
>JBKJOY010000220.1:0-4345 GCA_046595415.1 Thermomonas sp. | reverse complement strand
TGGCCGTTGCGCACGCCGCCGGCCATCTCCAACAGATCAGCGAACGAAGTGCCGAGGCGGACTTCGAAATTCCCGGGGTTGGCGACGTGGCCAGACACCGAGAACACCTTCGGGCCGCCGTTGTTGGGCTTGCCGAGCTTCAGGAACCAGTCGGCGCCGTTGCGGATGATCGCGGGCACCGAAGCGTAGGTCTCGGTGTTGTTGATCGTCGTTGGCCGGCCGAACAGTCCGTAATTGGCCGGGAATGGCGGCTTGTAGCGCGGCTGCCCCTTCTTGCCTTCCAGCGATTCCATCATCGCGGTCTCTTCGCCGCAGATGTAGGCGCCGGCGCCAAGCGCGGAGTGGATGTCGATGTCCACGCCCGAGCCGAGTACGTCCTTGCCCAGCCAGCCGTTGGCGTACGCCTCCTTGAGCGCCTCTTCGAAATTCTCGTAGGGCTCGTGGTGGAATTCACCGCGCATGTAGTTGTACGCGACGCTGCACCCGGTGGCGTAGCAGGCGATCGCCATGCCCTCGATCACCGAATGCGGGTTGTAGCGGAGGATGTCGCGATCCTTGCAGGTGCCCGGCTCGGACTCATCCGAGTTGCAGAGAATGTATTTCTGACCGGGCGCCGCACGCGGCATGAAGCTCCACTTCAGGCCGGTCGGAAAGCCGGCGCCGCCGCGGCCTCGAAGGCCGGACTGCTTGACCATGTCGATCACCTGCTCCTGCGGCATCTTTTCCGCGAGGATCTTGCGCAGCGCCGCGTAGCCGCCGGTCTTCAGATAGTTGTCGTACGACCACGGCTTGTCGAAATGCAGGGTCGTGTAGACCACGCTGTGTTCCTGCGGCGGGGGCCCGACCGGGCCGTGGTTCTGGTGATGCGCCATGGCGGTCCTCAGCTCAATCCGTCGAACAGTTCGTCCAGCTTCGCTGGCGTCAGGCGCTCGTGGTAGTGACCGTCGATCACCATCATCGGCGCGCCGGCGCAGGCAGCCAGGCACTCTTCCTCGATTTTCAGGGTGACGCGCCCATCCGGGCTGGTGCCGCCGTGCCTGCAGCCGAGCTTGCGCTCGGCATGCTTGACCAGGTCTTCGGCACCGTTGAGCCAGCAACTGATGTTGGTGCAGATCGCGACCTTGTGGCGGCCGACCGGCTGCAGGTCGAACATCGAATAAAAAGTGGCGACCTCGTAGGCCCAGACAGGCGGCAGCCCAAGGTACTTCGCGACGGCGGCCATCAATTCGTCGGTGAGCCAGCCACCGTTCTGCTCCTGGGCGGCCATCAGTGCCTGGATCATCGCCGAGCGCTTGCGGTCGGCCGGGAACTTGGCGAGCCAGTGTTCGATGCGGGCGCGCGTGGCATCGGTTAGCGCGACCATCGGGTCGACGTCCTGGCAGGCAGCGAAATTACCTGTTGCTTTCATTGTCCGGTGCTCATCGATCGATTTCGCCAAAGACGACGTCGTAGGTGCCGATCATCGCCACCACGTCGGGCAGCATGTGCCCGCGCACGATGGTGTCCATCGACGAAAGGTGGGCGAAGCCCGGTGCGCGCAGCTTCAACCGGAACGGTTTGTTGGCGCCGTCCGAAACCATGTACACGCCGAACTCGCCCTTGGGCGCCTCGACGGCCGAATAGATTTCTCCGGCCGGCACCGAATAGCCTTCGGTGAAAAGCTTGAAGTGATGGATCAGCGCTTCCATGTCGTCCTTCATTTCCGCGCGCGACGGCGGCGAAACCTTGAAGTTCGAGGTCATGACCGGCCCGGGGTTGCGACGCAGCCATTCGATGCACTGCTTGATGATGCGGTTGGACTGGCGCATCTCCTCGACGCGCACCAGGTAACGGTCGTAGCAGTCGCCCTGGACGCCGACCGGGATATCGAAGTCGACCTTGTCGTAGCAGGCATAGGGCTGCTTCTTGCGCAGGTCCCAGGCGATACCCGAGCCGCGCAGCATCGGGCCGCTCATGCCCCAGGCCAGCGCCATTTCCGGCGGCACGACACCGATGCCGACAGTGCGCTGCTTCCAGATGCGGTTGTCGGTCAGCAATGTTTCGTATTCGTCGACCTTGCGCGGGAAGTCCTCGGTGAATGCGTCAAGAAAATCGAGCATGGAACCTTCGCGCCATCCGTTCGCACGCTTGAGGTCTGCGCCCTTGCGCCACGGCGACTCCCGGTATTGCGGCATGCGCTCCGGCAGGTCGCGATAGACGCCACCCGGGCGGTAATAGGTCGCATGCATTCGCGCGCCCGATACCGCCTCGTAACAATCCATCAACTCTTCGCGCTCACGGAACGCGTAGAGGAACACCGCCATCGCCCCGAGGTCGAGGCCGTTCGAACCGATCCACATCAGGTGGTTCAGGATGCGGGTGATCTCGTCGAACATCGTGCGGATGTACTGCGCGCGTTCGGGCACTTCCAGGCCAATCAGGCCTTCGATCGCGCGCACGTAGGCATGCTCGTTGCACATCATCGACACATAGTCGAGGCGATCCATGTAACCAATGGACTGGTTGTAGGCCTTGGACTCAGCCAGTTTTTCGGTACCACGATGCAGCAGGCCGATATGTGGGTCGGCGCGCTGCACCACTTCGCCGTCCATCTCCAGCACCAGGCGCAATACGCCGTGGGCAGCCGGATGCTGCGGCCCGAAGTTCAGGGTGTAATTGCGAATCTCCGGACCGGCCATTATTTGTTCACCTGCGGCGCGGTTTCAGCCGCCGACTGCTGCCAGCGCGAGTCCTCGCGCACGACGCGAGGCACGTTCACGCGCGGCTCGATGCTTACCGGCTGGTAGACGACGCGCTTTTTTTCGGCGTCGTAGAGCACCTCTACATTGCCGGTCATCGGGAAATCCTTGCGGAACGGATGGCCGACGAATCCGTAGTCGGTAAGGATTCGACGCAAGTCCGGATGGCCTTCGAAGATGATGCCGAACAGATCGAAGGCTTCGCGCTCGAACCAATTCGATACTGGAAACAAATCCGTCAGCGATGGAACGACAGGCAAACTATTATCCCGCGCAAAACAACGAAGCCTGATGCGCTTGTTATTCCTGACTGAGAGCAAATGCGCCACCGCCGCAAAACGCTTGTCCGGCCCCTTGCCACGCGGCCGGCTCTCCCAATCGAAACGACCCGGGCCTGAACCTTCGATGCCGCGCGAAAAACCCTGCGAGCTGACGTCCGAGGTATCCCACTCGTCGTCGCCATACCCCAGGTAGTCCACACCGCAGACATCAATCAACTGTTCGAAACCGAACTCCGGCTCATCGCGCAAGGTGCGGACGACGTCGATCCAGTTTTCCGGGGCGACTTCCATCGTGGTTTCGCCATGGGCCTGCACGACAGACATGGCACGCTCGCCGAAGCGGGCTTTCAGGCGGTCAGGGAAACTCAGGATCGGTTCGGGCATGGCTCAGCGCGCAATGGTGTTGGTACGACGGATTTTTTTCATCAGCTGCAAGATGCCGTACACCAGCGCCTCGGCGGTCGGCGGGCAGCCCGGCACGTAGATGTCCACGGGCACGATGCGGTCACAGCCGCGGACCACGGCGTACGAGTAGTGGTAGTAGCCGCCGCCATTGGCGCAGCTGCCCATCGAGATGACCCACTTGGGGTCGGGCATCTGGTCGTAGACCTTGCGCAACGCGGGTGCCATCTTGTTGACCAGGGTACCAGCCACGATCATCACGTCGGCCTGCCGAGGCGAGGGACGGAACACCACGCCGTAACGGTCGAGGTCGAGGCGCGCGGCACCGGCATGCATCATTTCGACCGCACAGCAGGCAAGGCCAAACGTCATCGGCCACATCGAACCGGTGCGCGCCCAGTTGATCAGCGCATCCATGCTGGCGACGGCATAGCCTTTTTCCAGCAGCGGATTGTCGCCACCCGGACGCAGGATGTCGTCCACGGTCGATACCGGCACCGGGTTGTGCAATGCATCGGTGAGGGTCTGCATCACTCCCATTCAAGCGCTCCCTTCTTCCACACGTAAACGAAGCCGAGGATCAGCAGGCCCAGGAAGATGCCCATCTCGACCAGCCCGGCCACGCCGAGGCTGCGGAAGATGATCGCCCACGGAAACACGAAAGCGATTTCCAGGTCGAAGGCGATGAACAGGATGGCGATCAGGTAGTAGCGCACGTCGAACTGCATGTGCGCGTCTTCGAAGGCTTCGAAACCGCATTCGTAGGGCGAGAGCTTTTCACTTTCCGGCCGTTGCGGACCAAGCAGGTTGCCCAGGATCAAAAGGGCAATGCCGACCACGCTCGATACGGCGAGGAACAGCAGGATCGGCAGATATTCGCCCAGCATGACGACTCCATTGCCAGCGCCGCGAGGCGCGTTTCGG
>JBKJOY010000210.1:0-6993 GCA_046595415.1 Thermomonas sp. | reverse complement strand
AACAGGGTCACTCCTTGCTGGTCATCGTGTCCGACTGGATGATGCCGGGCATGAAGGGAGATGAGTTCCTGATCGAGGCGCACAAACGGTTCCCGTCGGTCGTCAAGATCATGCTGTCTGGTCAGGTCGAGACTGCGGCCGTTGATCGTGCCCGCAGCGAAGCCGGGCTGCACGATTTCCTGTCCAAACCCTGGAACGCAGAGGCGCTTGTGGAATCGATCAACCAAGGGCTGCGCGCCAAGCGCTAGCCCAGCGACAGCACCTACAACTGCCGCAGCAACGAACTACCGCACGAACCCGTCGTTGCGAAGCATCGACCGCTCGCCTGGGCCTGCACGATTCGATCGGGTCTAATTGCAGACGTATTCGCCTGCGGCGTCCTTGCGGCACATGTCAGGTGCGCCGTACTTGTCCCACAGCGCAGGGAAGCCCTTTGCTCGCAGGTAGGCAGGGAACTCAGGCAACTGACGCAAGGATTTTCCGGTGGGGCTGAACAGCAGGACCGTGAAGTCGACGTTGTCCACCTTGACCCGCGTGCGTTCCAGCTCCAGCGCCTGTGCGCCGCGTCCAATCTGGGCCAGCCATAGCGGCGCAACTCCTGAAACCACCACCCCGGGTCGAGCCACGTAAGTATCAAGCAGGGAGAAGGCGCGCTCACGATTTGCCGCGGTGCCGCCGAACAATGCCGTCGCAAATACATCACTTGATCCTGCCGGAAGGTTGCTCAATAAATTGTGCGAGCCTTCGCTCCACAATCGGCGCGCAAGCGTCGTGTTACCTCGCTTGAAAGCGATTTCGCCCAGTTCACGCCCAGCCAAAAGCAGTCCTGCAGCCTGAGCGCGTTTGAGGAACTGCTCAGCGCCATCGATGTCGCCGTCACGCAGGTACAGCACCCCGCGCCAGCGCATTACATTAGGCACCATCGGATCCACCGCCAGCGCATGCTCGATGCGCTCCACGCCGGCCCGGTTGTAACCACTGCGCACGAGAGTCAGCCCGAACCAGAAATTGGTGGTGATGTCGTCCGGATCGAGTTGCAAAGCTTTCTCGAAATACTGCCGCGCTTCGAGCATCCCCTTGCCACTGAGCGGAGCCACCAGCCCCATTGCCGCCCATGGCTCGGCCAGGCGAGGATCCAGGTCGATGGCACGCCTTGCAAAGCCGCGCACATCCTCCCGGTAGGTGGCCAGTTCGGACGGCATGTAGGTCGGCAGGATCGCCTGCAGCGTCGCAAGCCGCGAGTAGGCGCGGGCGTATTCCGGATCCAGTGCAACGGCTTGGCGCAGTTGCTCGATTGCCTCCGGCATGTGCGCGCCATCGCGCTTGTCGAAAGTCGCCGTGGCCTGCAGGTATAGCGCATACGCATCCGGGTTGCTGGTGCCGGCATTCACCAGTTGCTGCGCCTGCTGGCCGGACAACACCACCGCTAGCTTTTCGGTGATCGACTGGGCGATGCGTTCCTGCAACGCGAATACATCCTTGAGGTCACCGTCATAGGTTTCCGACCACAGATGGAAACCGTCCTTGCTGCGGATCAGCTGCGCGGTGATGCGCACCTTGTCGCCCTGCTTGCGCACCGAGCCTTCCAGCACGTGGGCCACGCCAAGGGTCTCGCCAATCACGCGCAGGTCCTCGTTCTTGCCCTTGAATGAAAACGATGACGTGCGCCCGGCGACTTTGAGATCCTTGACCTGCGCCAGGGCGTTGAGGATTTCCTCGGCAATGCCGTCGGAAAAATAATCCTGGTCGTGCTGCGGCGACAGGTCGGCGAACGCCAGCACGGCGAGGGATTTTCCAGGTATTTCAACTTTCGCCCCCGACGAATCAACAGCATTCCCGGCGCTAGCTGATGGCGTGATGTCGACATCCGGCGACATCTGCGCATAGCGCCACAGCAAGCAGCCGCCAACCGCCAGCAACACCGCCAGGATCAGCAACTCGGTGGTCGATACGCTTTGCTCGCCCTTCTCGCCGTGGTACCAGGCCAGCACCAGCGCGACGAAGAACCCCAGCACCATCGCCAAGGTGATGCCGCGCTGCAGGGTCTCCGGCCAGCCGAACTGCTGCCCCACGATATCGACACCCTGCAGCAACGCGAACGCCGCGGCGATGTACGCCACTGCCCACTGCACCAGCTTGCGTTGCTTGAGGCGCTGCCAAAGATCACCCATAAGTGCACTCTCAGTGTCCTGCTACGGCTACCAGTAAGATTGCTCACGCCTCATAACGAAAAAACACGTGGCTTCCAGCCATTACGCGTTCACCCTACAACAGGCCGGCCCACTGCACATGCGCCCGATTCGCGGGTTGCCCGATGCCGGTGCATCATGGCCGGCAAGCCAGACCGACAGGGACGCGCATGATCGATGTTATCGGTGACGACGCACGCAACGATGTCCGCTTGCGGCTGGCCATAGGCGTGATCGCGCATCGAGACTTGGTGGCGGACGAAGTGCCGGCCCTGCGCCAGTCGATACGCGATTTCCTGAAACAGCTGCAGGCCGAATTCCCGGATTTGCCACTACGGCTGATTTCGGCGCTTGCGGAAGGCGGCGACCAGCTGGCGGCCGAGGAAGCACTGGCCTTGGGCATCGAGCTGGTGGTGCCCTTGCCGATGCCGCAGGACGAGTACGAAAAGGATTTCAACGACCGCGAGGACCTGGCCCGTTTCCGCAGGCTTGCGGCGCAGGCGCAGGTACGGGTGCTGCCGATGGCCCCAGGCAACACTCCGGAAACGATTGCCGAGCGTGGCCAGGCCCGGAACCTGCAATACGCGCAAATGGGCATGTTCATCTCGTCGCATTGCCAGCTGTTGCTGGCGCTCTGGGACGGCCACGCCAGCGACGCCACGGGCGGCACCGCACAGGTAGTCGCGTTCCATATCCACAATGTCATGCCGGGCCTTAGCGTTGAACAGGTTGCGCCGAACCTGTTGGCCGATGACGAAAGTGACCTCGTCTACCACCTGCCCTGTTCCCGTCGCCTTCTGAAAACCACGCCTGATCCTTCCCATTCACAACCGCATTGGTTGACGCTTGCGGGCAACCATCCGCGAGCGCAGGGCATGCCCGCGCATTACCGCCACGTCTTCGGGCAGATGCAGTCTTTCAACCTGGACATGGCCAACCATGCGGATGCAATTGCCGCATCGACCGGGTCGTTGTTCGAAGCCCAGATGCCGTCGGCGCCGCCCATGATCGCCGCCGGTGTCGAACGCCTGTTCCACGCAGCGGACTGGTTGGCCCTGCATTTCCGGCGCAGGGTGCAGACCAGCCTGCTGTGCACGCATGCGATCGCCGCGCTGATGGGCCTGTCTTTCATCCTGTACTCGGACGTCAACGCCAACCTGATCTATGTGCAGGCGTTCCTGCTTTTGTTCGGCATCGGCGTGGTCATGAGCCTGCTTGGCCGGCGCCGGCAATGGCAACGCAAGTACCTCGATTATCGCGGTTTGGCCGAAGGCCTGCGCGTGCAGATTTATTGGCGCCTGGCCGGAGTCGAGCCACCGGCCAACACCAGCCTGGGCTACGACAGTTTCCTGCAGAAGCAGGATGTTGACCTCAGCTGGATCCGGCATGCGATGCGAGGCACCAGCTTGCTGCGCGACGAAACGTTCCATAGCAATTCGTCCTGGCTGGCCTGGGTCGTCAGGCACTGGATCGGCGATACCCAGGGCACCGGTGGGCAGCTCGAGTATTACCAGCAAGGCACGGCTCGACGCACGCAGGCCTTCCACGTCACCGAACGCATGGGCAACCTGGCGCTGGCGGCAGGCTTGCTGGGCGCCGTGTTGCTGCTGGTCGGCGGACCGGGGCTCGCATCCTTCTGGCAACAGAAACTTGTGCTGGTCATGGGCCTGTTGCCATTGCTGGCCGGCATCCGCGAGGCCTATTCCTACAAGAAGGCCGACAAGGAACTGATCAAGCAGTTCCGCTTCATGAGCCGTCTGTTCGAAAGCTGTGGCGCGCGCCTGCAACGCGTGCAGGCCGATGCCGAAACCCGTCAGATCCTGCTCGCACTTGGCCGTGCCTGCCTGGAAGAGCACGCCGAGTGGATCCTGCTGCACCGCGAGCGTCCGCTGGAGCATGCGCAGCTGTCCGGCTAGCGCATTGTTTTGCGTAACCGTGGGTGACGGGAGCATGGACGCTTGACTGCCTCCAGGAGTCGCATGCACTACCGGGCTTTCATTAGCTACAGCCACGCCGACTCACGCTGGGCGCGTTGGGTACATCGTCGCGTGGAAAACTATCGGCTGCCGTCGCGGCTCCGCGGGACCAACGGCGAGTTCGGCTTGCTGCCGGATCGGTTTGGTCCGATCTTCCGCGACCGCGAGGATCTATCGAGCGCCGGTGAACTAGGGCCCAGCATTCAACTGGCCTTGACAAATAGCGAAGCGTTGATCGTGCTGTGCTCGCCGGATGCCGCACGTTCGCCCTGGGTCAACAACGAAATCCTCAATTTCAAGCGGCTGGGGCACACAAACCGGATCTTCGCCCTGATCCTGGCAGGGGAACCCAACACCGGTGACGAGCGCGAATGTTTTCCGCCGGCCCTGCGCTTCGACCTGGACGCAAACGGCGAACTGGGTTCCACGCCCACCGAACCCGTCGCCGCCGATGTGCGCGCGAACAAGGACGGCAAGTCGCTTGCACGCCTGAAGTTGCTATCAGGCATGCTCGGCCTGCCGCTGGACACGCTGCGCCAACGCGAAGCAGCCCGCCAACACCGTCGCCAGTTCGCAATCACCTCGCTGGCGCTGGTGGTGATGCTGGTCACCAGCTATCTGGCGGTCCAGGCGGTACGAGCACAGCACGCCGCCGAGCGCCGCCAGAAACAGGCAGAAGTCCTCGTGGATTTCATGCTGGGAGACCTCAGCGATCGTCTGAATGAAGTCTCGCGGCTGGACATCATGCAGTCCGTCAACGACCAGGCGATGACCTATTTCAAGTCACTGCCGACCGCGGATGTGACCGACGAGTCACTGCAGCAACGCGCCAAGACCTTCGTCCAGATCGGCGGCGTGCGCCGCAGCCAGGGCCAGCTGCCGCAAGCCCTGGAATCGTATGCTGCGGCAGCGAGCATCGCTGCACGCCTTGCGCACGCCAAGCCGGATGACATCGAGCGCCAGTTGGCGTATTCGGAAATCTTCGCTTCCATCGGCACCGTGCATTGGTACCAGGGCGAACTGGATCAGGCGCAAGCGGGCTTCGAAGCCGCCCGCCGGCTTGTCAAGCACGCGAGCACACTGGCGCCGAAAGACCCGAAGTTGCTGTACCAGATCTCCTATCTCGACAACAATGTCGGGCACGTGCTGGAAGCGCACGGAAGACTGGACGAGGCGCTGGGGCACTACCGCAGCATGCTTGCCACCAGCGAAAAAATGGTCGCGATGGATCCCGCCAATCATGACGGCGCAAACCAACTGGGCCTGGCCCATAACAACCTCGCCAAGATGGCCTTGCTCGGTGGCGACCTGCCGACAGCCGTGGAGCGTTATCGCGCCGATGTCACGATCGAAGCCGACCTGGCACGGCGCGATACGCGCAACAACGATCAGGCAGAAAAGCTGTTGATCTCGCGGGCCACGCTGGGCCGGACCCTGGCACTGACCGGCGCCGTCGATGCGGGCATCCGGGAACTGCAGCGGGCGCTGGCTGAGACCACCCGCTTGCTGGCCGTCGAAGCCAAAGGGGCGACGTATCTGGAAGACGCCGGCTTGTATGGAACCCAGCTGGCGTATTGGCTGCGCGTGAGTGGCGACACAACAGGGGCCGCTACGCAGTTGTCGCGCGCCATGGCAGTGCTCGAACAGTTGACCCGTCAGGATCCGAGCAACGTGGGTTGGCAACGCGAGCTGGCCGAGGCCAGGATCGAACATTCGCAGCAGCTGAGTGCGGCCGGGCGGCTCGAACCTGCACGACAGCAGGCCGCACAAGCACTCGCAGTATTGGAACCGCAGCTGGCGCAGCAACCAAGCGACCGTTCAACGGTCCTGGCCACCGTCGCCGCACGATTGCTGGTTGCGCGGCTGCAAGACGACGGCGGACGCGCACGCAGGCTGCGTGAACAGGCATCGGCCACCATTACCGCTCAGACATCAGGCAAGAACGACCCGCGCCTGCTCGCATTGCAGATCGAAGCACTGCTTGCGCTGGGGAACAGGCAACCGGCGCTCGCCTTGCTACCTGTCATCTGGAAGACCGGCTATCGCGATCCGGCCTTTACTGCGCTACTCACTCGCGAAAAGGTCGACCCGGCGCTGACGGCCGGCGTGACCACGACGTTGCACTGACAACCACCAAAAGGAGTTCAACATGGAAATTGGATTGTTGAAGATCAAGAAGACCGACAACGTGATCGAAGTCCTGCTTGGAGACCAACCTGGCACGCTGAAGATCAATAACCATGACGTGTTCCAGAACTCCCTCAAGCAGGTGATTACCTGGAAACTCGCCAAGGCGCTGCAATCCGGGGATTTCACCAGCTTCGAGTGGGTGGACCCCAGCAACATGTCAGGCACTTTCGACACGCCCGAAATCTCGCCAGACGGCAATGCGTTGGCCATCGGTGATCACAACGGTCCTACGGGGAAGAAAGGCAATCTCGCCTACATCATCACCATCGACCTGGGTGGTGTGACCTACACCTCCAGGACGATTACGACGCAACAGATGGTCAATGATCCGGTGATCATCAATCGGTAGGCGCGTCATTCTCGGGTGCTGGGTTCCCCGAACTGGATCCTGCACCGGGTCAATGCGGTAGCCCGCTGAAGACGGGCACCGGCCTTGAACTCGTCAGCGCGCGGGTTCGGCACGACTCCTAATGCACGCCTCCCAGGGCGGGATCTTCGCAGGTGAAATCGTTAGCCCCGACCGCATGGCACTGCGGCGGGTAGCCATGTGCGCGCCAATAGGCGGGAACATTGAGCTTGTCGAGCACACGCTTGAAACCCGCCGAGGCGCGCAGACCGGGAATGCCTGCCACCCAATG